>JAPOYE010000025.1 GCA_026706695.1 Candidatus Dadabacteria bacterium
CCAATCAAGATGCAAAGAACGAGCATTAGGACCGCTCTCTCCGCCGACAATAACCCATGAAATCCCTTTCAAGTCGATATCACCCAGTGGACCTAACAGCGGTTCAATAGATAAGAAGCGAACCGTAGCCGGTGTTGTTTGAAGATGTAAAATTCTGCTTGTAGCCGTTTGGTCTTCCACTGAAACACCGCACCAGATATGCTTCGGAACCGCACCATCAAAGTACCTGTGTTTCAGATAATCACGCATGAGTGAACTTCGTTTCGTCAATATCTGATAGATGTGGTGGTCCGCATTTTCCATCTGTTGAAAAACTTCGTCAATGAACCATTGCGGAACCTGTTTATGAAACAAATCACTCATCGAATTGACAAAAATCATACGAGGTTTTCGCCACCGTGATGGCTGGTCAAGTCGCGATGGCCACAAACGCAAGTCAAAGCCTTGTTCGTAGGGATGACCACTGACACCACGCCATCGTTCTGCAAAACGCGCAGCGTAGCAGTTGTCGCAACCACGCGTGATTTTGGTGCAACCCGTAACCGGATTCCATGTCGCGTCAGTCCACTCGATATCAGATCTGTCGGCCATGTTACAATCCCATGCTGAGTAATTCTTGCCTTTGCCAATGTGTTGCCGTAAATATACCTGCTTTTCCATTCATTCCCCTGATCACTTCATTCTTGGACGCCGAAGAGAACCTCAAATTCCTTTCACTCATTTTATTTATCAAGCAAACTCCTAATGTACTTTTTTCAGTCTGGAACAGTGAACGTCGTAATTCTCCAGGACCCAATCAGGCATTGAATATGAAGAAGCCATAGAAGAGATGGAGAAGGACATTCCCCTGCGAAGAATAGGTACACCCGAAGAACTGGCCGCCCTAGCCTGCTTTCTTGCTTCTGAGAAAGCAAGTTACATGACTGGAACTACTATCCAAGTTGATGGAGGATTGTTGAAGGGGCTGTTTTAAAAACTTGTGGGACTATATCGTTTTTTAAGGTATAATGGCATTTTCATTACAAGAGGGTTGGTCCTAAATCATGCCACGAAGTTCTGAACAAGCAGTACTGCTTACGCATTCTCCCGACCGCCCGGGTCTTCTCCGCGCAATAATCGATTTCATATCTAAGTATGGCGGTAACATATATGAAATGCAGCATTGCATGGACATGGATGATAAGGTCACCTTTGTTCGTGTGAAGTGGGAAATGGAGAAATTTTCCATTCCCAAAGAGGAATTCTCCGAACGTTTCCAAGAGGAAGTAGCTTCAGAATTCGATATAAAATTCGACATATTCTTCACCGGGAGAGTGTTGCGCATGGCGGTTTTCGTCTCAAAACTCCCACATTGTCTCTCCGATATCATATACAGGCTAAGGGTCAGGGAGTGGAATGTGGAAGTTCCCCTCATTATAAGCAATCATCTTAACCTCAAGCCCGTTGCTGACCGCTACGGCATGGATTTTTATGTGTTCAACGATGTGGAAAATAACAAAGAGGGAGTGGAAGCCAGTCAGCTTGAGCTTCTCAAGGACTATAAAGTGGATTTCATAGTGCTTGCCAGGTACATGCAGATACTTAGCGAGGATTTTGTCTCACACTACAGAAACAGGATAATCAACATTCACCATTCCTTCCTTCCCGCCTTTCCAGGAGCACGTCCCTATCACAACGCCTACAAAAGAGGTGTCAAGATCGTTGGGGCAACGAGTCATTACGTAACCGAGGATTTGGATTCCGGACCCATAATAGAGCAGGATGTAATACGGGTAAACTACAACGATTCCATAGACGACCTAGTGAGAAAGGGAGAGGATCTGGAGAAACAGGTTCTTTCAAAAGCAATCTGGTCTCACATCAACAGAGAAATTCTGATATACAAAAACAGAACAATAATGTTCAATAAATGACCCTCTAAACTTCCTGGAGCTTTGAAGCACCCGAAGCTCGAGAAGATGAATTCCACCCAGTCGTTTCTCCGTTACCTGCTTATTCATTATCTTCTTCCTTATCCCGCCTGAAAAGAGACCTTATCCTGTTGTAGTCGTATTCTTCTGAGCTCTCCGCTTTCTTTTCCGCAGATTCCACTACCATCATCTTCAATCCCCTGAGCACCTCGTCTTTGGACATGGTTGGCTTGACCTTGAATGAAATTTCTCCCAGGGGAGTGTTCCTGATTTTTATGCCGGATGGAATCTCGAATTCCTTGCGCTCATTGTATTTGTCAAGCACCCTGCTCATGTACTCTTTCCAGACTGGAACCGCGGACAGGGATCCTGCTTCTTTGTCTCCAAGCGAGGTGTTATCGTCCTTTCCAACCCACACCCCCGCGACAACCATGGGACTGTATCCTATGAACCACGCATCCGTATAATCATTTGTGGTCCCTGTCTTGCCTGCGACTCTTGCCTTGGAATTAAGTGAATTGGCGAGCAGTCCCGTCCCCTCCGATACAACCGCTTCCATCATGTCCGTCATTATATATGCCGTCTCGGGGCTTATAACCCTCTTAAACTCTTCCGTATTGCCAAAATAATGGATGGGAACTTTCTTGATGAAAAACCCGAATTCCCCCGCGGTAACGAACTCTCTTTGATCTTCGGCCAAAAGCCCTAAAAACTGCGACCTGCTCTCGCTAGGCTGCGGCGAAAGACGCTCCTGATAATGCCATTCCCCCGACTCCTCACCCTGCTTAAGTCTCCTCTCGTACCGCAGATACACCTCCCCGGTGTTATCCTCAATCAGGCTTCCGTTCCTGTCATAGATCCTGAGTATGAAATTCGGTTTCCTGTATATCCCGGAATTTGCGAAAACAGAATATGCCGCAGTTATTTCCAGCAGAGTCACTTCGGAGCTTCCCAGAGCAAGCGAGGGATAGGGATTGATTCTGGATCCGAACCCGAAGGGCCTGGAATAACTCGCTACATATCGCGGATCCACGTCCATGATAAGCCTGATCGAAGAAAGGTTCCTCGAGTTGACAAGAGATTCTCTGAAGAAGATCGACCCCATGTATTCTTCGTCGTAATTCTCCGGAACCCAGTCATCCACGATAATCGGTACGTCAAGGAGCTTGCTCGTCTGCGTATACCCTTTGTCTATAGCCGCCGAATAGAGAAAAGGCTTAAACGCGGAACCCGGCTGCCTTTTCGCCTGAATAGCCCGATTGAACTTCGAGAGTCCGAAGTCATATCCTCCTACCATTGAGATGATGTTGCCCCTTGCGTCCATGGCAACCAGTGCCCCCTGGGTCTGGGGCCAGAACAGGGGAACTATATCGGTCACCTTCTCATCGCTTACAGACACCCTCACCTTTATAACGTCTCCCGGGTTCAGTCTCTCCGGGAGAAGATAGATGCCATCGGGAGGGGGAAGATACCTCTCCGGGTCGACTATGTAACTGAATTTCCGTTTCTCGCCGCCGACTTCCACCGTAGCAAAAGAAGTTTTCTCGTCTACGTCTCCCGTGACGGTGACAACGGCCCTGTACGTTCTTCCGTCCTGAAAAGCAAGCTGGCGCTGCTGTTCTTTGAATTCCTCGATCTTCTCAAGAGTTCTGAGCCTGGCAATGGTAAATCTGGTTCTGCCCTGTCTTTTCTCGGTGTTGCGTATTCCCCTTCTAATGGCCCTGTAGGCCACAAGGTTCAGGTCCATGTCAAGGGTTGTGTAAACCTTGTAACCGCCCTTTTCGTAGGCCCTCCTGCCGACTTTCCTCTCAAGATACTCCCTTACGTACTCAATGAAGTAAGGAGCTATGTACTCCCCTCTGGGTTCCTGCTTCGGAATGATTCTTATCTTGTACGCCAGGGCGTTGCGCTTCTGTCTTTCGGTTATGAACTCCTGGTTGCGCATTATGTTTATCACGGTCTTCTGCCTTTTAAGCGCATTTGAGGGATTGACTCTGGGCGAGTACAGCTCGGGTCTTCGCGGAATTCCCGCCAGCAGGCACGCCTCGGCTATGTTTATGTCTTTTGCCGACTTTCCGAAGTAGTTCCGGCTCGCCATCTCAACTCCGTAGACGCCGTCGGCAAGGTATATGTGGTTTAGGTAAAGGTAGAGTATTTCGTCCTTGGAGAGGTTCTTTTCTATCCTGTAAGAGAGAATAGCCTCTTTTATCTTCCTGCTGTATGCCTTTTCGGGACCCAGAATGAGGTTTTTGGTTATCTGCTGCGTAATGGTGCTTCCGCCGGAGACGATTCTGCCCGTAATCAGGTTCTGTAAAAGGGCCCTCACAACGCTTTTGGCGTCCACGCCGCTGTGCTGGTAGAACCTCCTGTCTTCGACGGCTATGAAGGCGTTTACCACGTGAGGAGGCATATCCTCGAGATTTACAAGCGCCCTTCTCTCAAGCCCGGACTGCGCTATCAGCTCCCCTTCGGATGAATAGAATTCGTTCAGAATAGCGGGCTGATACCTTGTGAGATCGCGCAGGTCAGGGAGGTCTTTTGAGAAATAGATATAGACCGCAAGAATCCCGACCAGGCAGGCAAACGCAAAGACCGCAGGCACGAAGAAACGGAAACGGGGAAGCTTGCCCGGCTCTTTGCCGGCAAGATTGATCCCTCTATTAAGATTCATTTGCACCGGGAGTATACAGTTCCGTGGAAATCAACTCGAAAAAAGGTTACCTTAAAAAAGCTTTTTTTGGGTTATTTTAATCGGCAATTATACCAATGACACATTTTTCTGAAGATGAAGCGATGGCCGCTCTCAGTTCATACGTAAAAGGCGTGACGGACCAGGAAATAAAAGTACTTATTCTGAAACTCAAGAACGAGATCAGGAAAGAAGACGTGACGTGGGAACAGATAAGAGAGATACTGGCCGAGATCAAAAGCAAAGACGGCAGCGCGCTCAAAGACATAATCCCTTTTCTTGTGTATTGGAGATATAGTTAAAACTGGTGTATGGAGAACTTGAAAAAAAGCGGCGTATCCGGT
>JAPOYE010000026.1 GCA_026706695.1 Candidatus Dadabacteria bacterium
CGAAAGGACTCAAACCCTGATTTCAGGGGTGGTGCACTTCAAAGTTCAAGGGGCGTCTGAAAATGAAGGCGTGCGCGCGCGTTATCAGAACAGGTTTGTTCACGTGCTTGTCGATGAGTACCAGGACACGAATCCTGTTCAGTATGATTTCGCGAAGACCATATCCCGGGGCTTCGGAAATCTTTTCGTTGTCGGCGACGACAGTCAGTCTATCTACGGGTGGAGAGGAGCGAACATAAACAATATTCTCGATTTCGAGAAGGATTTTCCGGGGGCGAAAGTGGTGAAGCTCGAGCAGAATTACCGTTCCACCTCAACCATACTCGGCATTGCGAATTCAGTTATAAGGAAAAATCTGGGCAGAAAGGAGAAGACTCTCTGGACGGAGAATCCCGAGGGAGAAAAGGCTGTGGTGTTCAAAGCGGGGTACGGAGAAGACGAGGCGCGTTTTGTCGCGAGGAGGAGTTCGCATTTGGTCGAATCCGGGGACTTCACATGGGATGACATTGCGGTTTTCTACAGGGCCAACTTTCAGTCGAGGGTAATTGAGGATGCTCTGAGGGCGCGCGGGGTTCCCTACAGGATAGTTTCGGGAGTGGGCTTTTACCAGAGAGCGGAGATAAAGGACATAATCGCCTATCTGCGCCTTATCCAGAACCCCTCTGACGACGTGAGCTTCGAGAGGATAGTTAACGTCCCGCCGAGAAAGATAGGATCTGCCACGGTCGGCAAACTGCGTGAAATATCGCGGACGCACGGATTCGCTCTTGCGGATGCGATTGAATACTGCGGGGAACAGCATCTTCTGCCGCCGCAGACCCAGAGCGCTCTCTCCACCTTCACCGATATTCTGGGGGAATTTCGCGCAGTAGCGGAGCAAGGTCCCGCCGCGGAAGTGATCAAGGCGCTTTTTGAGCGTACTGGCTATCTGGATTATCTGGGGGACGAGCATCACAGGGTGGAGAACGTCAGGGAGCTTTTAGCGGCGGCCGATGTGCTTGAAGATATAAGCCTTTCCGACTTTCTTGATCTTGTGCTGCTTTCAACCGATGAGGACAGGGAGGATTCGGAGGGAGAAAAGATTTCCCTCATGACGATTCACGCGGCCAAGGGGCTTGAGTTTCCCGCTGTGTTCGTGGTCGGAGCGAACGAGGGACTGCTTCCGCACAGATTGTCCGCGGAAACCTTCGAGGGGCTTGAGGAAGAGAGAAGACTGTTCTACGTTGCGATAACCAGAGCGAAGAGGTCTCTGTTTATAAGCTACGCTTCAAGGAAGAAAGCTGGTTCAACCCGAGCCTATGATCTTGAAGAATCAGTTTTCCTTGAAGACATTCCATCAGAACACGTGATCTACGAATCCGCAAGGAAGGAACTGTCGGACCGAAGTTCAGAGCGCTTGCGCGGTTCGTCCTCCAAGATGTTGTCCGCGTCCGAGGATACGGTCCGGAACTTAAGACCAGCACAGAGGGTCACCCATCACATTTTCGGTCCCGGGGTCGTTAAGCAGATTGAGGGAAAAGGAAACAAGGCGGTGGTTACGGTTGATTTTTTCGGTTCCGGCGTGAAGAAAATTATTGCGAGCTTTCTTGCCGGTTAGGAAAGACAGCTCACGAAGAGATCCCTTGCCCACTCTGGGGAGGCTCCCGCGTAGCCCTCATGCCCCGGCTGTTCCGAGAAGGGATTCTCGAATATCTTCCTTACCTTTTCTATCTCCGAGCAGTCCTCCCGCTCAAGGGCATCCCTTATCGCGGTCTCCATTATGTGGTTTCTCAGAACGTACCTGGGATTGACGGAATCCATGAGCTTTTTTCTCTTGTGGTCGCGCAGCGAATTTTCCCGGAGTTCCCCGGCGTACTCTGAGATCCACTGCCGCCATTTCTCCGCCGCCGCGCAGAGTTCCGCAAGCCATGGATTTCCTTCAAAAGAGCCGTCGCGGCTTACGTCGGAGAGGCTTCTGAGAAAGATATGGTAGTCCGTCCCTGATTCGGCCAGCATCCCGAGGGTTTTTTCAATAAATCGAAGGGATTTTTTTTTTTCCTTCTCAAAGCCGAATCTGCGCAGCATGAGTTTTCTGTAAGTTTCGGAGAAGGTCTTGTCGTAAACATCAATCGCGAGGGCGGCCTGTTTTTCGTCCACCAGCTTTTCCAGGCATCTTGCGAATTTCCCGAGGTTCCAGCGCGCGGCCGCGGGCTGGTTTCCGTAGCTGTACCTTCCGAAGTGATCAGAGCGGTTGGAGACGTAATCCCTGTCGAACGTTTCCAGAAATCCGTACGGTCCGTAATCAAGGGTGAGACCCGTTACGGACATGTTGTCGGTGTTCATTACCCCGTGGGTGAAGCCGAAAGCCTGCCACTTGGCAAGGGTGACTGCCGTTTTCTCCGCCGTCGCGAGCAGAAAAAGCCCGTAGCCTTCCTTTGTCCCGCCCGGAATCTCGGGGTAGTGGCGGGCGATTACGTAATCGGCAAGCGTCCGGATGCTCTCTTCTTCGCCCCGGTAGTAAAAACCTTCGAACGAACCGAAGCGCACGTGGGTCTCCGCGACCCGGAGCATCATCGCGGCGGGCTCCCGGGTTTCCCTGTCGATTTTCTCCGTGCCTCCCACCACGCAGAGAGCTCTCGTGGACGGAATTCCCAGATGGTGGAGAGCCTCGCTTCCCAGGTATTCCCTTATGGAGGACCTCAGCGTTGCCCTTCCGTCAAAACCTCTTGAGAATCTGGTGGCCCCGCATCCCTTGAGGTGAAGATCCCATTTCCGGTCGCGCTCATCGATTATCTGCCCGAGCAGAAGCGCTCTTCCGTCTCCAAGGTGCGGGTTGTAGACCCCGAACTGCCACCCGGCGTAGTACATCGCCAGGGGATCCGCGCCCGGAAGCGGCCTTTTTCCGCATAGATGCTCGGCAAGAAGGGGGTTTTGTTTCTCGTCCGGGTCTATGCCGAGTTCCGCCGCCAGGGTTTCGTTAAACGCCGCCATATGAGGGTTCCAGAACGGAACAGGATCTTTTTTCTGGTAGAATTCGTGTGGCAGTTCCGCGTAGGCGTTCTCAAAACGAAGATCTGTTATTTTTCTCATCTCGCAATGGCCTCTGCGCTCCGTTTCGCGTTATGCCGGCCGGGGAACGGGCGTCGGGGAAAATCCCCGCATCCGGGTTCATACTACACCCCGGTCCTGTAAGGAGTATAATATTCCCTTGGGAAATCATGAAATACAGAAAAAACAAGATAAAAACCGAACATTCGATAATAAAGGGACTAAGGCGTTTTCTCGAGGACAACATCTCGGGGCTTGACCACGTGACGGGAATCATTCCCGGGGAGATAAAGGTCGGCCGGGCCACCGGGGAGAATCTCGCGGTGAGCTACAAGTACAGCACCCTAAGCGGGGCCAAGCTCATAGCGAGAAGCGGCACCTCGGTGCAGGAGGTGTTTGTCATCACGAAGGATCCCGAGGAGCTGAAAGCGCTTATAGAGCGTCTAGGCGAATGAGCTTTCCCTGAGGGTCACCGCGCCTTCCCCGAGCAGTCCCTCGATGTTTTCTATGAGCTCGTCCCCGAAGTCGACCTTGCAGTTTCCGACCCTCAGGACGGCCTCCGAGTGGTCGGTCTTCATGTCGATTATAACGGTCGAGTCTCCCGGGAACTTCTCGAGGATCTCCCTCAGGCTGAGTATGTTCTGCTCGTTTGCCGATTTGCGGGCGATGCTTATGCGGACGGCGGAATTCGTTCTGATTTCCCTGAGCGAGGAGATGTCGCTTGCGAGAAGACGTATCTTGTCGTCGGAGACCTCGACCCTGCCTTTTGCTATTACGGGCTCGATCTTCTGCTCAAGGAGGGACTTGGATGTGCGCAGGGTGTCGTTGAACACTATCGCCTCCACGAAACCGTTCAGGTCCTCCAGGGTGAAGTAGCCGATGAGGCCGGTTCCCTTGCGGGTGTTTTTGGTTTCAAACGATCTCACCACACCGGCGATTCTCACTTCGGCGCCGTCTTTTGCCTGTTTTACCGACTCGCTGTCGTGAAGGGGTCTGTATTTTTCGAGTTCGGAAGAATATTTCTCGAGCGGATGCGACGATATGAAAAACCCGAGCACGTCAAGTTCGTTCTCGAGCCTGGTGCGGTCATCCCACCGCTCGGTTTCGCCAAGCTCGGGGGCCGCCACGGAACTCGGAAGGTCAAACAGCATTCCCTGGCCGTTTGCCGGCGCGTGATGCTTCATGGCGTTGTAGCCCAGAAGGGGCTCGCGGGAAGCGAAAAGCTTCGCCCTGTTCGGTTCGAGTGAGTCGAAAGCGCCTCCCATTATCAGGCTTTCAAGCGCCTTTTTGTTGAGTTTTTTTGAATCCACCCTGGCGCAGAAGTCAAAGACGGATTCGAATTCCCCGTCTTTTTCCCTGCATTCTGCAATTTCCTCGATAAGGCTGTTGCCGACATACTTGATCGCGGTGAATCCGAAGCGTATTTTCCCCTGAGAAACCGTGAATCCGGAGGAGCTTCGGTTTATGTCGGGCTGCAGGACGTCAATTCCGAGTTTTTTGCACTCGGTTATTCCGGAGATCACCTTGTCCACGTTATGCGCCTCGACCGACATGAAGGCCGCCATGAATTCAGCCGGGTAGTGTGCCTTCAGGTAGGCCGTCTGGTAGGTGATCATGGCGTAGGCGGCGCTGTGGCTCTTGTTAAAGGAATACTCGGCGAATTTTTCCAGCGTGTCGAAAAGCTCGGCGGCTTTTTTGCTCTCGAGGCCCTTTTTCTCCGCTCCGGTAAGGAACCTTTTGCGCTGCGCCCTCATTTCGCTTGATTTCTTCTTTCCCATGGCCCTTCGCAGGAGATCCGCCTCCCCCATGGTGAAGCCCGCAAGCTCGCTCGCGGTCTGCATTATCTGCTCCTGGTAAACGAAGAGGCCGTAGGTTCCTCCCAGTATCTCCCGAAGCGCGGGATGCGGAAAATCCACCGTGCCCCCGTTTTTCCTCCGGGTGAACTCCTCCGCCATGCCGCTGTCAAGAGGGCCGGGGCGGTAAAGCGCAAGCGCGGCCGTTATGTCCTCGAATTCCGCGGGCCGTAGCTTCGCCAGAAGATCCTTCATTCCCTGGGATTCAACCTGGAATATCCCCATGGTCGCGCCTTCGCGAAGCAGGGCGTAGACCTTGGGGTCGTCAAGGGGGACCCTGTCAAGGTCGAATTCCTTTTCGTCTTTTCCCTGGTTTTCTCTTACGTACTTAACAGCCTTGTCCAGTATTGTAAGGGTCTTTAGGCCAAGGAAATCGAATTTCACGTAGCCGAGCTTCTCTATGGAGTTCATGTCGAACTGGGTTACGATCTCGTTTTTGCTTCCCCTGTAGAGGGGTATGTAGTCGGCAAGCGGCTCGTTCGATATCACCACTCCCGCCGCGTGGGTGGATGAATGACGCACCATGTTCTCAAGAGACCTCGCAAGCTCCACCGCTTCGGCAAGCTCCTTGTTATCGGAAAGCCGCTCCCTTATTTCCTTTACCTTGCCTACGGCTTCCTCTATGCTGAACACCTTTCCCCGGAAAGAGGGGATCATCTTCGAGAGCCGGTCGACTTCCGCGTAGGGAAGCCCGAGCACCCTCCCCACGTCCTTTATCACGGCTTTCGAGGACATGGTTCCGAAGGTGCCTATCTGGGCAACCTTGTCCGCCCCGTATTTCTCCGTGACGTATCTTATTACCTCGTCGCGGTGCTCACCGCAGAAATCGACGTCTATGTCGGGCATGCTCACCCTCTCGGGGTTAAGGAACCTCTCGAAAATAAGGTTGTGCCTTATGGGGTCGATGGCCGTTATGCCGAGGGCGTAGGCGACCAGGCTCCCGGCGGCGCTTCCCCGCCCCGGTCCAACCGGGATATCGTTTTTCCTGGCGTGGAATATGAAGTCGGAGACCACGAGGAAGTACGCGGAAAATCCCATCTTGCAGATGGTGTCAAGCTCCGAGCTGAGCCGCTCGCGGTAGGTATCGTGGGCCTCTTCGGGTATTTCGTTTTCCCGGAGCATTTTCTCGAGATTTCTGCCCGAGATCTCGCGCATGAACTCGTCAAGCGATTTTCCCTCGGGAGGGACATATTCCGGGAACCTGTACCCCTCGTTTTTGAACTCGAAATCGCAACGCTCAGAGATTTTCACCGCTTCCTCAAGCGCGTTCTCGAAACCTTCCATATCCCTGGCCATCTCTTCCCTTGTCTTCACGAAGAAGTCGTTGCTCTGGAATCTCATTCTCTTGCGGTCGGCCACCATGCTTCCGGTCTGGATGCACAAAAGCGCGTCGTGCGACTTGTAATCCTCCCTGGTGAGAAAATGGCAGTCGTTGGTCGCGGCAAGCTTTATGCCGAGCTTTTCGCCGATTCTTCTAAGCCCCCTGTTTACCCTGCGCTGCTCCTCAAGGCCGATTGCCTGCACTTCAAGATAGTAGCGGTCCCCGAATATCTCCTTGTATATCGAGGCGATTCTTGCCTGCTCCTTCAGGTCCTTTTTGAAAATGGCCTGGGAAAGCTCGCTGCTCATGCACCCGGAGAGGACTATGAGCCCCTCGTTGTGCTCAGACAGCATCTCGTGATCAACGCGCGGGCGGCGGTAAAACCCCTCGAAGTAACCTCTTGTAACGAGCCTCGAGAGGTTCCTGTATCCCTGCTCGTTCATGCAGAGCACGGTCAGGTGGTAGTTCTTTCCGTCGGAAGGTTTTTCAAGCTTAAGCGTCGGGGTCACGTAGAGCTCGCAACCTATTATGGGCTTTACGTCGCGGGCCTTTGCCTTTTCGAAAAACTCGTACGCGCCGAAGAGGTTTCCGTGGTCGGTCACGGCTACGGCGGGCATGGAGTGGCTCTCGGCTCTTTCGATCAGCTCGTCGAACTTTATCGAGCCGTCAAGAAGCGAGTACTGCGAGTGTAGATGTAGGTGAACGAAGGAATCTGCCATTGCGGGTTATGGCATTGAATTATACATTCTCCGGCAGCGCCGTCCAGACTGAGAGGGAGATGGAAGCCGACCGCCTATGAATAAAAGCTGGCTTGTTCCATAATTCAAGTTTGTCTTGTCCCCGAAGAGCTTCTCAATGGTACCGCGAGCAGTACGGACATAACCAAAAACAGGTTGAGTACAGATTTTTGCGAAGTGTTCTCTCTTCCCGCAAATCTCAAGTTTAGTAAGATTGCCAAGATTGCCCAGTTTGGGTGGAATCGGCTCGGTTAACCCAAGATTGTTAAAGAGAAGCAGTTCCGTGAGATTGGTCAAATTTCCCAGCTTGCGCAGGAGCGGTCCACTTAAGTGTTTCTCGTCACAAGCATTGTAATTCGATAACAGCTTCAGTTTCGTGAGGCTGTTCAGGTTGTCTATCTCAGGATGAGTTTTCCCATGCAGGTAATGTTGGCTGAGGTTCAGTTCAGCAACTACATTTTCACTATTAGGATTAGAGGTTTCAGTAGTAGGAGTAGGGGGTCAGTAGCTGTAATCCCAAACCAATTGTCAAGCAGTTTTCAGTTGTTCCATAAGTTGTTCCATAAAATGATGATTTGCAGCTTGGTTTTGCATGGAGTTCGAGCGTTAAGAAAATGATAATAAAGCAATTCATGGGAAACAAACGAACTTGTCAAATCCTGATACATTGACAATCAGAAGAAAAGGTGGTTAGTTCTCCTTATTTCTTCACGTTAGAATTTCAATTGGCGGAGAAATTCATTGTTCCAGTACTATGAATCCCTAAGAAAGCAAAACCGTGGTGCTTGGATAGTGCACCACGGCCAAAAAACGAGCAGAACCACTGGTGGCTCAGCCGAGTTTCCTGCCTTGGACACCGCAGGCAAGGCTGCCTCACTCCTATCTCAATTGGCGGCGACTGACCAAACTACACTTTCCAAGAACCGGGTCATATCGTTAGGCCGCGCTGCCGGATTGAATCCGAATCTCGACCTTCCACCGCTACTAGCTATCCTGTCTGAGAATCGTGTTATAGATATGGGAGAATCTGGCGATGTGGAAGTGCTCGGGCTTACGAGTAGCGCCACTGTTCAACATGCATCGGATATTTTCCACAGTCTCAGTCCAAGTACCGAAGAAAAAGCGGCAATAGCTTTAGCGGAAATAACTTCTGAAGCACCGAGGCCGGAAGTCGTGACAGGCCAGTTCATTGGTGACGAATTTCAACTCACTAACAAGCAAACGAAAGGCTTCCTGAGGCAATCTGAGCTGTTCGGTTTCGTGGATGCGGAAGGACATGGGGACGAAAAGGTGCTTTTCAATGGCAATCTATTTCGTAGGGACAACATTACGAAAACAATGCGGATAATCGATTCTTTAACTGATTCAGAGGCGAACAATGTAAGACAGTTGAATCAACTTCTCGAACAGAAAGGCTGCCTCTTAGTAGACAATGTTGAAGAGATGCTGGGTGACCAATTGTTTGCTAAACTGCAAGCAGCTGGAATGTACGATGTCAATCAGATGAGCAACCCCTCTGGCCAATTTGGTTTCGTTACTCGTCCTGCTGCATTTCACAAATACAACGACCCTATCGTAGACGATGCATTTGACCTAGCTAAAGCTTTGGTATCGGCGTTAACCTATGGAATGACCAAGAGTGCCTATAGCCGGGGACGGATCACGATGGTGGATGCGCTTCTGAGAAAATTAATTGCGGGACATCGAGTCGGACCGGCCACAGCAATCGGTGAAGATTACCAAGTATTGGAAATGAAGGGCGTGATTAAAGTCACGCGAGATGGATATGGATACATTATGGAACTTTTAAAGCAAGACATCGGCGAAATGGCCTTGTCGGTTCTTACCACAGGTGAAGCATCTTCTACCACCGTATTAAACCGGTTGCTTCCGGGGAGTTTGACTGCATACATTGGGCCGGAAACAACCCGAGAGAATATACGTAAACTTCAAAGGCCACGAAGTAAGCGGCTCACGTTAGATGTGTTGACCGCGCTTAGAACCGAGGGAGGTTTGTGATGGCGACCGGGCGTATGGGTAGAAAGGGTCCCCACCTAGAAGAGTTGTTGAGGGCATATTTCTGGAAGACTGGTTGTTTCGCCTTGCGGAATGTACTTTATCATATTGATGGCGAGCAAGTGACGGACATAGATGTATGGCTCTATGAGCGCCCGACAGCTTTCACCAGACGTATCGTAATAGTGGATGCAAAGAAAAGAAAATCTCCAAAAGCGTATGAAAGAATCATCTGGGCGAACGGATTGAGGTCCGCTCTTGGCGTTGACGGGGCAATTGTTGCTACTACTGACAAGCGCCCCAGCACAAGAGCATTGGCCAAAGATCTTCGAATAACATTATTGGATGGTCATGCAGTTTCAAAACTGTCGGCAAGTCGGTCCCTGCTTAACGAATCAGACCTTACACTGGAAGATTTGAATTCTGCGATTAAGCGAGTGGATGACCAGCGTCGGTCTACGGATTTTCGAGACACGTGGACTGCGGCGAAGGCATCTCTAATAGGCAATTTGGGGATTCAATCTGCAAATCAGAATTTGGCGGCGGCGGGTTATTTTGCGGAGCAGGTGGTGGTTTCGTCAAAGAATTCAGAGCAAGTGAATGTGGGATTACGTTTGTTGTACCTTACGTCTGCGCTAGCGGCAATAAACTTAGATTATGCGACATCTGAGTTGGCGTTTTTGGCTAAGAAGGAACGGAGAAAAGCTATAATCGAAGGTGTTCGATTCGGGCAGTCAGAAAAGTCGTCAGTACTGGCTACCATGAACACCACTCTTGAACTAGTTCGGCAATATCTTGATAATGGAACTTCTCTGGCGAAGAGTCTAGCAGAGCGCTTCTACTTGGATGCGAACAACATTCAAGCAGAGTTAATTGCAGATTACGTTTCGAGTGTGTCGGCGACGAGCAACTTGTTTGTTACGGCACGAGAATTGGCAGAATCAGCACAACGTATTCACGTGCCGGGCTTTGATGGCTTGCGCAAAGATGCTAAGTCTTGGATTGGTGTTATTTTAGATTTTCATCAGATAGAAAGGGCAAAACTTGCGAATGTTTCTTTCGGTGTGGATGTTCAATCGGAGGGGGAGAGTGAGATTAAAGACGCTAAGAAAGAAAATGAAGGGGAAATCCCCAAACTTTTTGACGAGAGCTAAATTCGAACAATGGTTCAAGTGCTGCCTCAAAAGGTAGCAATGCGTGGCGGATTTGGATATCCTCTGCTACGCAACAATCTTGGCGTGGGCGCTGGAGAGATCGGAACCCAGGTTTTTCAAGAGTTTGTCCACTACGTTAGACTGGCGATTGCCTCACGGCGGTAGATTTCTTCGAACACGATGATCACGCGTTGGATGAGTATCGGCCGGGTGACTCCGAAGTGGGTACGGATGCGTTCAGTTAAGCCGATCAGAGTGCCGTTGACGCGAGAGTCTTGCTGGATCGAGACTGGGGCGTTTCCGAGGTCGTTCTGGACGGGGGTAAGGCAGTCGGCAGTCGCAGGTTGGGGTTAAATTGTACATTTCCTCGGTTTCATCCAGTAGCAAAAAGAAATGACAACCGGGCCTTAATCGAGTAGATTAAATAGTCTAGTTTCCGACAAACTGGGTGGTTGAATCTTTACGTCATGTACGAGGAAACGGAATTCAAGCTGTCCCTTTCGCCCGCCGTGGCGAATCGGATTCTGCGTTACAAGGGACTTAAGCCCCTTCGCAGGGGCCGCCGCACAAAGCGTCATCTCGTAAGCACCTATTTCGATACCCCGCGCCACGCGCTTAGAAAATCCGACATAGTCCTCCGGGTGCGTGATAACGGCAACGGTAAGCAGCAGACTATAAAGGTGCCGTTCCAAGGCCTCGCGGGACTTCAGAATTTCCGTGAATGGACCATTCCGGTAAATGGCGATTCCCCGAATCTTCGCGCCGTGGACGACCCCGCACTCGCGCGCTCTCTCTCCCGCCGACGCTACGAAAAGCGCCTCAGCCCTTTGTTCACCACGGACTTTGAGCGTGAAGCGGTTCGCATAAGGACCCGGGGCACTGAATTCGAGTTGGCGGTGGATCAGGGAGTGATTCGCGCCGAAACACGCGAGGGGTTCGTTGAGGAGCCTATCTGCGAAGCGGAGCTCGAACTGCTCTCGGGGAACCCGGCGCGGATGTTCGACGTGGCCCTTGAACTCTGCGAGGCTTACGACATACGCCTCGGTCACCTTACAAAGGCCCAGAGAGGCTATGCACTTGCAAGGCCGGCTCTCCGGCCAAAACCGCTTAAGGCCCCGAAGGTCACGCTTACAGAAGAGATGAGCGTGGGAGATGCGTTTAATTTCATCATTGCCGGCGCGCTTGAGCACATGTTCGCAAACGAGATTCCAACCCTTGAGGGAAGGGCCGAGGGGGTGCACCAGACTAGGGTGGCTATGAGGCGCGTGCGCGCGGCGCTTCGGGCCTTCAAGAAAATACTTCCCTATGACAAGCGAAAGGCCTTTAATGGAGAGTTCCGCTGGTTCCAGCAGCGCCTGGCCCCGGCCCGTGACTGGCAGGTGTTTTTAAGCGAGACCCTTCCCAAAATAGCCTCCGCCGCGCCAAGGCAGGAGGAAGCGATAGAGCGCCTTCGGCGCATTGCGCGCGCCGAGCGCCGCCGTGCCGTCGGAGACGCGGCCGCCTATCTTGAAAGCCGCCGCTACGCCCGTCTGCTGCTCCAGTTCGAGCGATGGATCGCATCTGTAGAGAAGGAGGCCGGCTCAAAAACCTCCGACCAGCCCGTAAAGCCGTTTGCAAGAAGCGTGCTCAGGAGAACATGGCGCTATTTTCTCGAGGATACTAGGCCTCTTTCGCGTCTTCCTGACGAGGATCTTCACGAAATAAGAAAGCGGGGGAAAAAGACCCGCTACGCTACGCAGTTTTTCAGCTCGCTCTGGAGCGGCCCCGAGGTTCCGACCTTCATGAAGCTCATGGGACGCTTCCAGGACAGCCTGGGAAAGACAAACGACGCGATAGTCGCGCGGCACATCCTCGCGGCGGTCAAGCCCGGGAGACTTGATCCCTCGGTGGTCCGCCTCGCGCAGGAATGGTCCCAGGCCCGGGTTAGGAAGTGCCTTCGCACGGCACAGCCGCAGTGGAGGCGCCTAGGGCGGGTTACTCCGTTTTGGGAGACGGCGCGGTGAGTCCGGCTTTTCACGCGCCGGGTAATTATGTAAACTCACGGGTTGTGGGTGTTAAGACGCAGAATGTTACACTCTCAGGGGGTTGCAATTGGCTTCTTCGATAACGGACATCACGAGCAAGAGAGGCTCTGTCGGTTCTTCCAAGAAGTATCTTAACAGGGAGCTTTCCTGGCTTGATTTTAACCTGCGGGTTCTTGAGACGGCGGCAAACGATAAGGTTCCGCTTCTTGAAAGGGTGCGCTTTCTCTCCATCTCCGCAAGCAACCTTGATGAGTTCTACATGGTAAGGGTGGCGGGTCTCGCGGGACAGGTTATGGAGGGAGTTACCGACCGCAGCAAAGACGGCCTTACGCCGTCCCAGCAGCTAGAAGCCATAAGGGAGAAGGTCCGTTTCCTGCTTGACAGCCAGTGCGAGTGCGAAAAGGAACTGTTTTCCCTCTGCAAGAAGGCGGGGATCAAGATCGTGACTCCCGAGAAACTTGACCGCTCGGGCGCGAAGTGGCTTTCCGAGTGGTTCTCGAATAAGCTTTTCCCGGTTCTTACCCCGCTTGCCATAGACCCGGCGCATCCGTTCCCCTTCATACAGAGTGAGCGCCTTGTATGCGCCGTGCAGCTAAGCCGCGCCGAGGACGGAAAGCGCATGAAGGGTCTTATACTGCTGCCTTCCCAGGTGGAGCGCTTCATAAAGGTTCCGGGAGGAAAAAAAGTACAGTTTGTTCCGATCGAGAAGGTTATCGAGCACAACATGAAATTCCTTTTCCCGGGTTTTGAGGTTGAGGACAACGGAATCTTCCAGATCACCCGCGACAGCCTTCTTGAGATAGACGAGGACGCGGAAGATCTGGTAGAGACGTTTGAGACGGCGCTTAAGCAGCAGCGCAGGGGAGGCTCCGTGATCAGGGTTGACGTCAACGCGGACATGCCGGATGCGATAGTTGACTTCATAATGGAGAAGCTCGAGGCCCACGACGCGCATTTTTTCAGGATCAAGGGGATGCTCGGGCTTGAGAGCGTGAAACAGATAATACTCGATGAGCGAAGCGACCTTCTTTACAAGCGCATGAATATTCGCTACCCCGAGAGGGTAAGGGAATTCGGGGGCGACGTGATAGCCGCCATACAGCAGAAGGATTTCGTTGTTCACCACCCTTACGAGAGTTTTGACGTCGTCGTTGAGTTCCTGAAGCAGGCCGCCGAGGACCCTGCGGTCGTTGCGATCAAACAGACGCTTTACCGCACCTCGGAAGACTCTCCGATAGTGAAAAGGCTCATAGAGGCCGCCGAGGCCGGAAAATCCGTAACCGCCATGGTGGAGCTAAAGGCCCGTTTCGATGAGGAGGCCAACATCCGCTGGGCGCACGATCTCGAGGACGCGGGGGTTCAGGTCGTGTACGGATTCATCGATCTTAAGACCCACGCCAAGGTGTCTCTTGTGGTGAGAAGGGAGGGTTCTGACATCCGCACCTACACCCACTATGGCACGGGCAACTATCACCCCATAAACGCCAAGATATATACTGACCTCAGCTACTTCACGGCCGACGAGGCACTGGGTCGCGACGCCGCCAAGCTTTTTAACTACATGACCGGCTACGCCACTCCGAAGAGGATGGAGAGGATATTCTTCTCTCCCGTCACGATGCGCCCTAAGGTGCTTGAGCTTATAAGGGACGAGATAGACCATGCGAAGGCGGGCCGTCCCGCGGTTATATGGGCCAAGATGAACTCCCTTGTGGACAGCAAGATAATAGACGCGCTTTACGCGGCGAGTCGCGCAGGGGTGAGAATCGAACTTTTCGTTCGGGGAATATGCTGCCTGCGGCCTGGGGTGCCGGGGCTTTCTGAGAACATAAGGGTGAAGAGTATCGTGGGACGTTTCCTCGAGCACAGCAGGGTCATCTGCTTCGGCGCCGGGGAGGGGCTCCCCTCGGACGGCTGCAAGGTCTTCATCTCGTCTGCCGACTGGATGCCCCGAAATCTTGATCGCAGGGTGGAGTCGCTTGTTCCGATCGAAAACGCCACCGTGAAAAAGCAGCTTGTCGAGCAGGTGATGGTCGCTAACTTAAACGATATTGCGAACAGCTGGGAAATGCTTCCCGACGGTTCTTTCCGCAAGCTTAAAAGCGATGCGGACAGTTTCTCGGCTCACAAATACTTTATGACCAACCCCAGTCTTTCGGGACGAGGCAAGGCACTTGCCGAATCCAGGCCGGTAATGCCGGCTGAGTTTGTGCAGGAATAATTCATGGCAGAAATCTCTCCTCCCGCCACGCCGTTCGGCAAGGCCGGAACCGTGGCGGTAATTGACGTGGGATCGAATTCCATACGTCTTGTGATCTACAAGGGACCTAGGCGCGCCCCGCTTCCGATACTTGATGAGAAGGTTCCCTGTGGCTTGGGGCGCGGGATGGATTCTCAGGGCAGAATGTCTCCGCAGAGCATGGATCTCGCCCTGCGAACTGTAAGCCGTTTTGTCGATATCGCGCGCTCGATGAGGGTTTCCGGAATAAAGGCGGTTGCCACCGCTGCGGTGAGAAACGCCGCAAACGGCCCCGATTTCAAAGAGGCCGTTGAGCAGCAGTGCGGAATTTCGCTTCGGGTGCTCTCTGGCATGGACGAGGCAAGGCTTTCTGCTCTCGGCACTCTCTGCGCTATCCCTGACGCTGACGGCGTAATGGGGGACATAGGCGGCGGAAGCCTTGAGTTGGTGGAGATCTGCGAGGGGGAAATAGGAAACCACGCCACATTGCCGCTTGGCACGATCCCGCTTCTTGAAAGCGGTCTGAGTCCCGCGAAAGCCCGCAAGAAACTGATTGCCCCCCTCCTTGACGAGCTTCCCTGGCTTGAGAACGCGAAAAAGAAGACCTTCTACGCCGTCGGGGGCTCGTGGAGAGCCCTGGCCAAAAAACACATGGAGTCTGAGGATTACCCGCTTCGAATAGTTCACAGTTACAGTCTTTCCAGATCAAGGGCGGTTGAGATGGCCCGGGAGATAGCCGAGATGTCTTCGGGTTCGCTTCAGGACCTCTGGATCCTGGGGCGAAACAGGGTGGAGTCCGCTCCTTACGCCGCCACGCTTATGAAGAGTCTTCTGAAGAAAACGGGCGTTAACAACCTTACGTTCTGCACGTACGGCCTTCGGGAGGGATGCATATACGACGATCTTTCCCCGGAGCAGCGTTCTCTGGATCCTCTAGTTGTCATGTGTGAGGAGATTGCCCTTAAGATGGGAAGATCCGTTGAGGAGGGCAAGGCTTTCTGCAGGTGGATAGAGAGGGCGATTCCGGATAAATACTCTAGGGATCCGAGGCTGAGACTCGCTGCATGTCATCTCTCGGACATAGGAATTTCCGAGCATCCGGAGTACCGGGCGGAGCAGGTGTTTTTGAGGATACTGCGGATGCCGTTTGTGGGAATTACCCATCCGGAGAGGGTGATGGTGGCTCTGTCGGTGGCCTCAAGGCACGCGGCGATTGGAAACCTGCTTCGCCGCTGGGAAGTTTCAGATTTTCTTTCTGGGGGTGATATTGAGGAAGCCAGGGTTACGGGGCTTGCTCTTCGCTTGGCTTACACGGTCTCGGGAGGGGTAGCGCGGATCCTTCAGAGCACCAGGCTTGAGAGGACTGGGGAAAAGCTTACTTTGCATATGCCTGACCAGATTCCTCACCCGGAAACCGTCGGTCGCCGTTTAGGGGCTCTTGCCAAGGCTGTCGGATGCGATTACGAGACGATTGCTCGGGGTGATGAAGAGGAGTGTTGAGTAGAGCGGTGCAATTTACTTAATAAAGACTTTTGCTTCGCTTAAAATTATTACCGAAAGAATTTTTCAGAACTTTCAAGCAGTAAAAATAAACCGTAGGGTTTATGATTGTTATTTACAATATTAATGTTTTATTCTGGTGTGACTAGTTATGGGATTAAGAAATATTCCCTACAAATCGGTGTACATTGTACCGAGGGATAACTATGTTAATGATGTACTGATTAGTTCTCTTAAGCATGCTACTTCCCTCGACTGTATGTTTGGTTTTTTCAGGAGTGCGGCGCTACGATCTATTGCGCCCGGCCTAGCAGAATACTTAGCGCGAGATACGCAACCAATGCGTTTGGTGGTGAGCCCTAATATTAGCGCTGAGGATTTCTCTGCTTTGCGGGAAGGTGTTTCGACACCCGTCGATGTTATTGAAGCTCGTCTCAAACATCTTTTAGGTAAAGCAAAGATTAGTACAGGTGCTCTTGTCAGACATACTCTCACCTGTCTTGCATATATGCTTGCAAATCAGCGGCTCAGATTTCGTGTAGCTTGGTTGCGAGACGGATCACTTTTTCACCCCAAGGTATGGTTCTTCAAAGATGCCAACGATACTGTTGTTGCACATGGATCAAGTAATTTTACTGATGAGGGGCTTGGTAGAAACCTAGAACAAATAAGTGTTGATATGTCTTGGGGAGGTGAACGATCAGAAGAAGCTATTAAAGCATTAACCGAAGAATTTGATGCCTTGTGGGATGGTTCTCGTGATTATATATATACGCTGGATTTGCCCGTTGTTATAGAAAATGAACTTATTCGAGAATATGAACCTAAGCGACCACCAACGACGGATGATTTTCAAAAAGCTTGGGAGGAAGATTCAAAAACTATAGAGAAACTAACAAGTAAAAATGTCTCAGTCCAAACTCCACCAACTATGGAATTTACGATCCCACCACATTTAAATTTAGACGAAGGACCATTTTCGCATCAAGGGAAAGCTATTGCTGCGTGGGAAGCATCCGAACGTCGTGGTTTTTTATCCATGGCTACGGGTTCAGGTAAAACAATTACTGCACTAGCAGCAGCTTCTCGGCTACAGCATGAACTTGATTCTTTGCTGGTGATTATCAGTGCTCCATACCAACCACTGGTTTCTCAATGGGTAGATGAGGTAACCGAATTTGGAGTAACTCCACTGCCTGTTGGAGGATCTCTTTCGGATCGAGCGAACCACCTTGATCTTGCTGTACGCAGACTGCAGTTAAAAGTCAGTCGGGTTGAAGTTATGGTTGTTACTGAGAACTTTTTGACTAGCAATAATTTTCGCCATGTTCTTGATAAACTTCCCGAGAGTCTCCCTACATTGTTAATAGCTGACGAAGCTCATAATCTAGGCAAAAAAAGTTTCTTAAAAAATACCCCTGATCGTTTCGATTATCGATTAGGCCTGTCCGCTACACCGGAGCGCCAATATGACTCGGAAGGAACTGCTGCATTATTTGCCTATTTCGGAGAGCCTGTTTTTGAATTTAGTTTAAGAGAGGCAATTGGTGTATGTCTTGTCCCATACAACTATTACATGCATCAAGTCGATTTGACCAATGATGAGTTTAGTGAATGGAAGAGCCTAACTGAGAGGCTTATACGAAAAGGTTTTAAAGGTGACGCTGATGCGTCGGATTCGGGTAGTCTTCCGAGGGATGTAGAGACATTGCTATTTGCGAGGCGGCGTGTAATTGAATCTGCAGAGAATAAGGTTGAAGCGCTTCGTCAACTGCTGAAAAGTCGGCCTC
The DNA here is from genome assembly GCA_026706695.1 of Candidatus Dadabacteria bacterium. Taxonomy (NCBI): domain Bacteria; kingdom Pseudomonadati; phylum Thermodesulfobacteriota; class Candidatus Dadabacteria; species Candidatus Dadabacteria bacterium. Next base: position 17,662 of record JAPOYE010000026.1, read on the forward strand.
GAGATGATGTAAAGCATGTCTTAGTTTATGCAACAGATAAAAATCCGTTGCAACTGAGATCGGTTAATGAAATGCTACAAAACGATCTCAATCTTACGATCCATCAACTTACATCTGAAGAGACAGCCAATCGTGCTCGATCTTCTAACATCTTAGAGCGCTTTGCTAATGGTGACTATAACGCACTAACATGTAAGCGGGTACTCGACGAAGGAGTAGATGTTCCGCAAGTGAGTGAAGCGTATATATTGGCAAGCAATACTGTGCGACGTCAATGGATACAGCGTAGAGGACGAGTGTTACGTAAGTGCGATGCTATAAATAAGCAGCTTGCTTATCTTCATGATTTCATTGTCGTCCCACCTAATACTAGTGATAGTGGTTCGCGAGCGATATTGAAGGGGGAGCTTGAACGAGCTAGAGAATTTGCTGAATTATCCGCAAATGGCGGCAGTCCTGGTGGACCATTTGACAAGATTGATAAGTTGATGGCTAATATGTTTAATTAAATGGCTAGGAGAAAATAATGGCAACCGCCCCGCAGAAAAAGGTTTTAGAAGTGATTAAGAGTAAGGTAATGAAAGTTGATGAACGTTATGAAGGCTATCGCACCGATCTTATGGAGGCCCTCTACGATATTTTAGCACTGGAAAATGATCCTCCTTTCAACATTGCCCAGCGGGTTTCTCGTCGTATTACGGCTCTTAGCGAACTTTTGGTTGAAAAAGAGGGGAACATTGAATGAAAATTGAAGCGGCCCGTATTAGGAACTTTAAGCTGCTACGTAATATTGATCTTAGTTTCAGCACCGATCCACAAAAACCCCTAACCGTAATTCGAGCGGAAAACGGCTCAGGTAAGACCTCGACATTACAGGCACTACGTTGGGCTCTTTATGGTAAAGATGTCCTTGATGAACCGCTTGTAAGGTTGTCTCCTGCTGATTGGCCAGATAATAGCGTATGCACAGTATCTGTTGAAATTGATTTTGTTCATACTGCTGTTAGTAAGGTAGATGGCGAAACAATGACCTCTGCAACGAGATATATGCTTAAGCGAGAAGTTTGCGAAAAACCTGACGGCGATAGACCAAATAGAGAGCAAGACCGCGTAACTTTATTTGAAAAGACACCAGCAGGTGCGGAGTCGATTGATGCTGCAGAATCTAGACTTACACAGATGCTACCAAAAGAAATGATTGATATTTTCTTTACTGATGGAGATGCGGCAATGACATTTATTTCCCCTCAACTTTCCGATAATACAAAGAGAGATAAAGTAAAAGAGTCAATACGTTCGTTACTTGGACTTGATTTGCTTGAGCGAGTTGAGAAGCGTATTTCAGTTACACAGTCAGCAGTCAATAGGCAAATCACAAGGGATACTAGTTCCGATCAGTTAGCAGCTATTACTGAAGAAATTGAAGAAGCGACCAATGAGAAGGAGAAACTTTCCAAGACCATAACAGATTTGAATGAGCAAATCGAAAATATTCAGAGAAAGCTGGACACAATTGAACGCGATCTTACACGAGCATTAAAGGCTGGGAGCCATGAACAACTTGCTCACCAGAAAGAAAATTACCAAAAGCTGTTACATGCAGCTATTGAAGATGAGGAAGACCTTAAATGTGAGCATCAAGAGCTGTTCCAACAAGAAAGCCTGAGTTGGGGATTCCTAGAACCCGTTTTACAAATAGGATACGATTATTTGAATAATCTTCATGCTAAGGGGGTTATTCCTAAAGCTGCCGTGCCAGTACTTGAAGAGCGATTGGATTTGGAAAAGTGTATTTGCGGCGCGGATCTTTCAGAAGGCACTGAAGCCAGAGAGAAAGTTCGCGAGCTTATTGAACAACATCGAAAAAATGACCGGGAAGTAGATTACTTGTCGTCGCTTTATTATCAGTCTAAAACCGAGATTGGAACCTGGCTTTCTGAGGATACAAAGAAATGGTCTGGCTATTCTTCGGAACTTCAACAAAAACGACTTGCTGTTAAGAAGCGTATTGATCATGCACATCGAGAATTAAAGTCAGTAGAGGCAAAACTAGATCAAATAAACGAGGAAGAGATACAGGAGAAGCGCTTGCTACAGAACACAATGACATCTTCTCTTAGGGGAAAAAACAACGAGCTTTATCAAGCCGAAGCTTCACTTCAGGGTGTAGAGAAAAACCTGAAAGAACTTAACCATAAGCAAGAGAAGCTTCGCCGAGCTGATGAAAAAATGGCTGGGCTTAACGCAGAAAAAACAATTTTAAATGATCTTCAACAGATCGTTCATGGTTCTTTAGACGAAATGCAGGGGACTTATTTAGAACGTGTTAGCAACCGGATGAATGACCTTTTTTTGCACATGGTAGGTGCTGATCCTGAGCAGGGTGCTATTTTTCAGGGTGCACATATCAATGGCAATTACAGTATTGTGGTGCAGACCACGGACGATAGAACTCTCAATCCGGATCATGAAGTTAATGGTGCATCTCAACGTGTGTTGACTTTTGCATTTATATGGGCTTTGACGGAAGTGAGCGGTGTTGTAGCTCCTAGAGTCATTGATACTCCACTTGGTATGATGTCGGGAAATGTTAAACGCCGAGTTCTAGAAATGGTGAGTAGGGCTGCCGGAGAAGATGTCGACCGACAAGTTGTCTTATTCCTAACGCAATCAGAAATATCACACACTGAAAACATATTAGATAATCAATCAGGAGTTACTCTTACACTAATAAAGACAGACGATTATCCTGCAGACCTAATGAATGATCCTAGGGCACAGCAACCAGAAATTCGACTTTGTAGCTGTAACCATCGTGAATACTGTGATCAGTGTCAACGAACAAACTATGAAGATTTTCATCTTAGCTACCGGATGACTTAACCAAGAGAGAGTGTGAAATGGCAGTAGAAGCATTGATATCAGGCCTACAAAATCAGAGTCTAAGAATACCTTCCGAGCACCATGAAAACATACGTCGTTTCACTATGACAGGGCAATCGGAAGGTAATAAAAATAGAGATAATATTCCTTTCAATCGATACGTTGATATTTGGTGGCTTGCGATGTGTATTGGCATTCAGGAAGGTAAAAGAACATCACTCGAAGCGAGCGAATGGCATCCATTTGTGCGCGCAGGAGAGGTATTACCATCTAATCCATGGAGAATATTTCAACTTCAATTGCTTGCTGTAGGTGTGACAGGAAGCACCGAAATTTTATCTAAACCCGGAGAGCTTATCTTAATGGCTAACGAGTTTGCGGCAACAGGGTTACCTATCCTTTTAAGTGAAGCTCTCGGCAGTCAAGTACCAATCTGGGCCATGACGGATTTTGTATCAAGCCGTCTGAATAGTGAATAGATATTTTAAGGGTTTAGATGGTTTCTAACGCAATTCAACCTTGGGGCTATGCGCCAACACCTCTGTTGCCAAGGTCTATATTAAGAGTATTGGGACATTTGGATGCTCCAGGCTCCGTAAAGGATATCCTTGGAGAACGGGCTACTCTAACGGATCTGGAAAGCACCATATGGCGACATGTAGACTCGGTTAGCAAAGCTTGCCTAACGGAAATTGTCGACCTTGTAAGGAAACAGGTTAACAGTATTGGGCAAGTTGTCATTTACTCTGGTCAACCTCTTTCTCAACCAATAGAGGACCTTCCTTTTTCTACCAGAACAAAGAATGCGGTGCTTGCTGACACCGGCCAGCTCCATGCGTCTTATTTGAAGCTTCAGGACATTTTATTTGTACGTTCACTTGGGATCCGCTCTGCTATAGAATTTTCATGCCTGATTGAAGCAGCTATGTTGGATACAACTGCTTTTGACAGGTCTATACAACCTGAAAAACCACGAACTGAACCTGTTGAACCCTCTTTTCCAAAGATCAGCTCTGCTTTTCAATTTATATCTGCGTGGGCCCACGGTGAAAAAGATCTCGAGTCTTTAGCTTCCGCATTACCGGAACCTTTGCCGGACTGGCCACAGGAAATAAAAGTACTTTGGAGTGAGATTGGTGAAATAAGCACCAAAGAGCTTTCTGGTAATCTTGTTAAAAACTATTCAGTTCCAAATCTTGTTTCTTTAGCTCTGGGCCAAATTGATGAAAGACTAGTAAATATCGCTATTGAGCGGATATTTGTTGTTGATCGTCCTGTGACATTAGAAAATTTGGGAAAAAAATTAGATGTAACTAGGGAGAGAGCAAGACAACTTGAGAAAAAAGCGTATTCAACGCTTAAAAAAATATTTAAAGATAAGAAATTTCTCCCCGTTAAAAGGCGAGCTGAATCATTGCGGAGTCGTCTAGGTAATGCAGTTTTAGTGGAGCAAGATTTTTTTCAAGATTCATTAAACTGGGTAATTAGTGATTTTAATGAAAAATCGTTTGATAAAAAGATAAGTGCTGCACTGCTGTTATGGTTGGCTGGACCATATCGCTTATCTAAACGGTGGTTGTTGACGGATCGGAATCTTCCAACGAAAACTATTGTTGCACTCCTTAAACTACGCAACCAGTGCGGTTTTATTGAGGGAGAAGTAGTCGAAGGGGTTCTTGATGATTTAGGTATCGATAAAAAGTACCACAAAGCTTGGATTAATGATATTGACAAATTTCTTCCGATTGATGGCGGCTTCATTCACTTTCAAGGTGGTATGCTCGATAAAGCAAAAGCATTGTTACAATATTATGATAATCCTATGACTGCGGAAGAAATGCTGGAGTTTATTGGTAGTGGAAGTGTTCGAAGCTTCCGCCAAAGACTTATTGAAGATCCTAATTTTTGGAGAATAAACAAACAAAATCAGTTTGTGCTCGCTGATACGGAGGGATACGATGAGTATACTGGCATAATAGATGAGATTATTCAGGAAATCGAATTATGTGGTGGACAAGCTTCGGTAACACACCTAATAGAAAAATTATCACGTGTTTATGGTGTTAAAGAAAATTCTATGAATTATAGTCAAATCTGGTGTACAAGAGCAAAATCAAGCGGCGACCTGATTGTCTGATTTCACCTCTGTTGTTTTGTCCGTTGTCTC
>JAPOYE010000027.1 GCA_026706695.1 Candidatus Dadabacteria bacterium
AATCAATATCCGGCGTTCCGTGCCGCTCAGGTTCATGGCGGAGGCATCATGGGCCCCGTCATGGGCCTTCTCATGGACCTCGAACATCTTCCCGGTTTTCCCGGGTGCATAAGGATGCGAAGGGATTCAGGCTTTTTAGCCTGTGAAGTTCGGTTTAGAGATTATCTTTGTCGCTTGGCCCTTTCAAATGAAGTGTTCTCCTCAAAAAGGACTCAAACCCCGTTTTTGGAAACTGTGCACTTCAGCCTTCAACGGGCGGGCCAATTAGAATCATCTCTTCAGATTTACATTCCTTTATTCAGCAACAGCAGGGTGTAAATCGCAGATACATTTCACGATCATCTGTGCTATTAAGTCCGATTTCTCGGGATTCCCGGATGGAAGACCAACGATTTCACTATGGGATGGATCGGCAAGAAATTCCCCTTCAGCATCAAGTGGAGTATGAATAATACGTAAGCCGCGCAACTCTTCAGAAACCAATCTTTTGATTTCTCCTACATTCAATTCGGCAAACCTTCCATTGTTTCGCAGTTTAAGGCGAGATACCGCGCGTATTTCCGCTAACTGCCCTTCCCTCGAAAAATTCCTATAGTACTCAAGCCAATTAACCGAAATCCCTCTCTCGTCCAGCCTACTCTCCCTCAACCTGAATTCAGCAATGTTCACCCGGCCAAGCTCAAAGTTGCTCGGTTTCACGTAGCGGACTATATGGTCACTTTCCGGGAGATCGTTGTCATTCATGCAGACAGAAGACTTTCCAGTTTGAATGCTCGGATTTGGTCGCTTACACCTTGAAGCGTATCTGTTCCAGAAACGCGCGAGACAGACTCATTTTCTGTACGACTCTTGAAAATAACGTATCGGGCCAAGCAGTTTCCCAAGAACTGAATTCCAACAAGGTTGTCTTCATCGTCATCCCAAACAACACGAAGGTCTCCATTATCCATAAGAAACAGACTTCCTCTCCGAATAAATGGTATCAGCCGTATAAACGTCCAGAAATCCCACTCAGAATTTCTGTTGAAATCTACACCTTCTATAACCGCTTCTTCCCGAAGAAATTCAATCCGGAAAGCATAGGAGTAAACGGCTTCCCGGGTCGCTTTAACTCTCGCAATTTGCTCCCGAGCAGCCAAGCTTCCAAAATCAATTGGAGGGATAACCAAATTTGTACCGAGCTCCAAACTTAAGCTGTACAGATCCGGATATTCATGCCCCGTTGCTATCGGAGACATGCTGTAATGAATATCCATCTCTTTGTTTATTTCTCTCAACGGATTGAGAGCGGTTGCATATCCAGCATCAAGAAACTCACGCACATTTAAATTGGCAAATTTCAAAGGGAAAGTTCCGATTGATTCTTGATTTTCCCCCTCAGGTCCAAAAACAGACAAAGAAACCTTATCTTCTAAATTGTCCCGCAGATAAACAGAATCAAACCTTATCATGTCTGTAGACATGGACAAATTCATTGGCCTTCCTCCACCAGTTTCCAGTACTGTCGCTGGATTTCAGGATTTGTGATTTCCAGAAAACATTTGTTGATCAATTCATGTGCATGATCAAACCATGGATCAGTTTCAAGCTTGCCCGCTTTTCCAAGGCGGCCATTTGCCTGAATCTCCATAATTAGAACGGGCTCAGCTTCACCCGACTCTGCTGATGTGACAACATTATTCCTTACTCTAACAACAAGTTGGAGGTCGGGCAACAAATCAAACATATAACTACAGTTAAAAGCGGGAGGAAAAGAAGTAATTCGCGAGGACGGGAAGGAAAACGATGGAATAACATGTTGAGTGTCTTGGGGACCAGACCAGAACGCACAAGATTTTATCACATTGATATAGGTAAGTTGACAGAGATCTATAGTTAGTTCAGGAGTATCAGTATGGTTACGAACAAATTCAGAAAACATTGAGAAATACTTGTCAAAAGCAGGTTTTAAGCACGCGTTGAAGCGAGGGTAATCAGTCTCTTTCCTGCGCCAATTAAGCATTAAGGCATTTTTTTGAACTTGCAACAGGTTAATTTTGTCCTTTGAAATGAACCAATAACGAGGCATGGGAGAAATCTCATTATTTACATCCACAATCCCCTCCGCACCACCTATCGGAATTTGTTGCGATGACTCGGGAAAATCTTCTTTTATCCGAGACCAGAAAATGCCGATATGCTCATTTCTGAGATTAGAAATCGGCGGATTAAAGTATGTCGTTATAATGAGTTCATTTATTGGAGGATTCTGGAATTTTATTGTCATTGGCTAATCACCTTATCGTAGTGCTTTCCTGTTGAATCGAGAAAGCAACGCCCACCAATTTGATCCCATATCCATACATTCCACTGCGGAACTCCACCACGGGAACCACCACCAAGCAACAGACGGATTTTTTTCACGTGCCAGAAAAGACTTTCAACAGCGCGAACTGCTTCAGACACGTTACTCTCCTCGGGCGTGCGCATTCCGTGGACCCAGCTATTCCTAGATTTTCTAACACTTTCGAGCAGTTGGTACAAATCGCGATCAATACGGTTGCTTGCCTCAAGAAATTCCAGAATTACTGATGCAGTATAATCTCTTCCTTTTAATTTCTCTCTTCGTTTCCCAGACATGCGACCAGAATTCTTCATATCGTCTTGAAAACCATCCCAAGCCGATGACAGAAGCTGTTCACAGACCGCCCAAGCCAAAACTACAGCCTCGCCAAATCGCCTTTCAGCGCATCTACATGCTGCCATGTAAGCTGTCTCAATCCACTGAACTAAAACTATATCCTCTAAAGAAAGTATCTGATCAAGCAGTTCTAACGAGTGTTCCACAATCTCTTTTTCCAGAATGTGACGTGAGAAAGGTCGCTCTCTAAGAACCTGATCCTTGTTGTTCAGGGAATTTCGTGCGAGAGCGCGAATATCTTCAGTGTCATCAAAGTAATAAAGAGCATCTTCAAAAGTGAGTGCCTTGAGCGTATTCCAGAAAGTTACGGGAAAACCCATTGCCGCACCGCGATTCTTGACAGTTCTTTCACTGGTAGTCAAGCACGCTTGATGAACATTCATAACTTGCGCTCTGATGACTGCATAGCTCTCGGCCTTTGCTTCAGCTTCTGATGTTTCTTGGGGCGCTTGATAACCGTTTTCATGGAACGGAACACGGTATCCTGGGATTAAAACCTGTGGCGCGAGGTTCCAGGAAGAAAAATCAAAAAGAAAAGAACCGTCGCGTCGCACACAGGCTTCTATACCGGAATTCAATTTTTTTCTGAGAACCACAGCGTGGTGAACTTCCGGATTTAAAACCGATACTGACTCAGGGTCGGGCTCTTCGTTAATCCACACCGCCGGTATTCGGAAATAACCCTCTACCGCAGGTGAAACTCTGTCTGGTTGAATGGTAGGGTCCTCTGTTGGTTTCTTGAATAGGAGTTCATCTTCTTTTGACCTGTATGCCCGAGGAATTCTGTTCATCCGTCGCTCCTATTGTACCGCCGCCGTCCCGGCGGCGGCCTGGTTTGAGAGGTCGTCAGCTGGAGGCGACCCACAGTCGCAAC
>JAPOYE010000028.1 GCA_026706695.1 Candidatus Dadabacteria bacterium
GGCATTGTTTTGTATCCACACCCACGGCCCCCCTGTAATTTGACGGGGGGGGGGGTGAGCGGATATTCTTTGTTATTGTTTGAAGTTTAACTGGAATACGAGGGTATTTTTAGAAATGCCCTAAAGAACATACCGGCTTTTCTACTATAGGTCATGTTTTCAAAGGCTAGGTGTGAACAGTAAAGAGCCTAATGCTCTTGACATGAAGACGGATTCACTTCTGACTGTTTCCTACAAATTCTTTTACTCTTAACAGTTGGATTTGGTATAGAATTTGATTTTACTCATTCTTATGGATAATGTTGCATTTACAGTCTGAGTGCTTTATGTGAGTTAGTCTGAATAAGGCACTGAAGATGCAATAAATGACTCCCATATGTTTGAAATCATCAAGACTTTGATGTGATTTAATTCCCTATAAATTGAACCGTTCTCGCTGGGAGCAGAAACATCTTGAGTATTGGTTTCTTGACAAGGAAGATCGGAACTTGCTCTGGGATAAAGATAGTGGACAACACCAGTATATTGTTAGTGTCGATGTCAAGCGGGAAGATTTAATTGAGCGAGTCACGGAATTGAAGAAAGCCATTAGCGATGGAGTCCCCCATACATTGGAATCGGATAATTTTAAAGTCTTTGCTGACTCCAGACATCTTTATGAACCACTGATATACATCGGTGAAAAAGTAGACTATATCAAAGTTAAACCCGTGGCGCTCAATGAAGGAGAAAAGCATTTTGTCGAGAGTTTAACCAAGTATGCGCAACAGCATGAGCATTTTTTTAGAGACAAGGAAATGTATCTGCTTCGCAACCAAAGCAGAGGTATAGGTTTTGGTTTTTTCAATGAAGGGGGATTCTACCCCGATTTCATATTGTAGATCTTGTGGAAAGGCCGGCAGTACATCAGCTTTGTTGATCCGCATGGGATTCTCCATTCAAGTATGGAGGGCCCCAAACTGAATTTCTACCGAAAGATTTAAAGAGATAGAAAAAAATCTCCGTCAGTATGATGATCATATAACACTTAATTCTTTTATTATTTCTACTACTCCCTACAACTCATCTTGGTGGGGATCAGATTACGATATCAAGGAATTTCATGACCGCAACGGCTTTTTTCAGAAAGAAGACCGTGATAGCTACGTAAGAGAAGTCATCGATAGATCATTGAGACAATGAGTAAGGGTGAATTAGATTTTGGAATATCCCTATTTTATCAGATTTTATACAGGGATTACCCAAGCGATCTTTCGAATATGACTTCTATTATCTTGTCATGAAGTCCCAGTGGTTCTGTTACCCTGTAGCTTACTTGCGGAAAATCTTGCGCTGCCTCGGCTACCATCCTGGGTATATCGGATTTTGAATGTCTTCCCGGTACGAGAAAGTACGGGTGGACTGTTATGTCGCTCGCGCCGGCCGCTACGCATTTGCGAAAAGCCTCCTTTATTGACGGTTCGCAGAGTTCCATGTGGCAGTGCTCAACCATATCAAACGGTGAGTCTTGGTAGGCTCTTGCCTTGTCGGCTACGTCTTCGAGAAGGGCGTTTGCTTCTTCTACAGTGCTTCCGTGATCAACCAGAATTAGAGCCTTCATCGCTCAGTTGCTTTCCGAATGGAGTTTTATGGTTTCAAGGACTATCTCCGCCGATCTGCGGAATTCATCGATCAGAAGATATTCGTTTACAGTGTGGAGCTCGTACATCCCCGTTCCAAGGTTTACGCATTCGATTCCCTTCTCGTTTATGAAGTTTGCGTCGCATCCTCCGCCGCTTGTGTGGAGTTCTATGTCGTGGTCCAGGTTCGCAGCGGCTTCAAGTACAAGATTAGTCACGGTTGCCTGCGGAGAGACGTTCATTACGGGATACACGCGTTCTATCTCGACCTCCGCACGTGCGCCGAGTCGTTCCCCGTCTAGGAAAAGTTCCCTGCTTTGGGCCGCTTCCAGAAAGCAGTCGTGCATGTGCTGTGTCTGTGCGTCAAGTTTCCCTTCATCGTGGCTTCGAGCCTCGGCCTTCACCTCAACAAGACCGGGAACTATGTTTATCGCGGATCCTCCCTTTACCTTTCCTATGTTTGCTGTTGTTTCGTGGTCTATTCTTCCGAGTTTCATTCTCGAGATCGCATCACTTAATATTTCTAGGGCGCTTATCCCGTTCTCGGGGCAAAGCCCCGAATGTGCTTCAACGCCGTGTATTTTTACATCCATTATATCCGAGCACGGACACCTGAGGACGAGTCTCTCTGGTGTGCTGCTGTCAAGAACTATTCCGTATGGGCTTTTAAAGCTTGAAGGGTCAAGGAATTTTGCTCCGAGGAGACCTATTTCCTCGCATATAGTAAATGCGACCTCTATATCCCCGTGGGGAATGTTGTTTTCCTTGAGCGCTCGAAGTACTTCAACTATTATGGATACGCCGCTTTTATCGTCGCTTCCTAGTATCGTTGTACCATCGCTTCTCATTACACCGTCTTCCACTCTTGGTTTTATTCCCTCTCCGGGACTTACGGTGTCCATGTGAGAGCAGAGAAAAAACGGCGGGACGTCTTTTTTCGTTCCGGGAAGTTTTACTATCAGGTTGCCAATGTTTCCCTCAACCTTGTCTCCTGCATCGTCGTAGAAACAATCAGCGCCTAGGTCCCTCATTTCTTCCTCAAGTCTTAGGGCTACATCTTTTTCCTTCTTTGATGGGCTGTCTATCTGTATGATATCCATCAGATGACGGGTCATTCTTTCTTCTTGAATCATGGGTGATTTTCTCTTTTTAGTTGGATTAGACGGTTAAATCATATTTGAAAAACCCCCATATTAAAAGATTCTTTTTGTTTTACCGGGTGTTGGTAGTGTAGAATTACCTTCTTGTTAACCATCTGTATTTGGGCTGTATTTTTAAATCTGGATTGAATGGTGAAGAAATGGAGTTTTTTCTGATAAAGGATAATATCGCCGACGTCGAGTCGGATTCAGTTGTTTTTTTCTGTTATGAGGGGCAGAGGCTTCCAGCTGCCGCTAGAAAAATCGATAGTAAACTCGGAGGATTCCTTTCAGACAAAGTGAAGTCGTCTGATTTTAAAGGTGCTTTCGGAAAAACGGTTGTAGTTGATACCCCGGGCGATTTCAATACGAAAACAGTCGTTCTCCTTGGGCTTGGGAAAAAAGAAAATTTCGGGGCACTTGAGGCTTTTCGCGCCGCAAATATTGCGGTTGCAAGAACCGGCCAGCATTCCCGCACCGTCTCCGTTGATTTTTCCAACGTGGATAGGGAGTTTCTTAAGGTTTTTCTCGAGGGCATGGCTTGCGGGACCTATGAATACGGGAAGTTTAAATCTTCCGGAAGAAGGAAGAACCGGATAGAGGAAGTGTGTATAGCGTCAAGGAGGATTTCGGCCAATTATTTCAGCGGTGAGGCCGCATATGCCAGCGCTGTTTCAAGTAGCGTAGCTTTTTCAAGGGATCTTGTTAACGATCCTCCGAATATCCTTACCCCCTCGATTCTCGCAGAACATGCTCTTTCGATTTCCGAAGGATCAGAACATATCAATTGCAAGGTCCTTGATAGGGATGAGATAAGACAAATGGGAATGGGAGGACTCTCAGCGGTTTCCTTTGGAAGTAGTGAGCCCCCGAGGTTCATACACCTTTCCTACTCACCTCCCGTAAAATCCCGCAAAAAAGTTGCTATCGTGGGCAAGGGTATAACTTTTGATTCGGGAGGTCTGTGCCTTAAGCCCGCAGACAGCATGAGAACGATGAAAATGGATATGTCGGGTGCGGCGGTAGTACTAGGGACCATGAAAGCGCTCGGGGAACTGACTCCCAGCGTTAACGTTCACGGAATTGTCCCGGCCACCGAAAATATGACCGGCGCTTCTGCCTACAAACCGGATGATGTGGTAACAGCTCTTAACGGAAAGACAATAGAGATTATAAACACCGACGCAGAGGGCAGGGTGGCGCTTTCGGATGCACTCAGTTACGCAGTCCGCCTTGGAGTTTCCGAGATAGTAGACCTCGCAACCCTTACCGGTGCCTGCATAGTTGGGCTCGGCCTCCATAACGCCGGGGTTATGGGAAATAACGCGAATCTCGTGAAATCGATTTTAGGTTCCGCGGACGATGTCGGCGAGAAGATGTGGGAACTTCCTCTTGATGCGGAGCTAAGAGAGGAAATAAGAAGTCGCGTGGCAGACGTTAAGAATGTAGGAAGCAGGTGGGGTGGGGCGATAACCGCGGCGCTTTTCCTCGAAAATTTCGTTTCGGATGTTCCTTGGGTCCATATAGATATAGCCGGCCCCTCATACGTGGAGAAATCCTCGGAGTGGTATCAGTACGGGGCAACCGGGTTCGGGGTGAGAACCATAGTTAACTACCTTATGAAAAGGTAGGTTCCTTGCCGATCGCTCTTTTCCTGAAAAAAAGAGGATCCGGGGGGCGTAATCAGGCATCTTGCTTCCTCTTATAGTCTGCTTCTTGCCCCCAATGATTTGTCGTGCTAGCCTACCTTCCTCCACCCTGAATGTACCGGAGGAACACCTATGTTAACCCTTTACGATGACCCGATTTCCGGCAATGGCTATAAGGTCCGATGGATCCTTCGGCTTACTGGCAAGGCTTTTCGAGTAGTCAACCTAGATATATTGAATGGTGAGACCCGAACCCCAGAATTCCTGGCGATCAACCCGAATGGAAAAATCCCGACCTTGGTGTTTGAAGATGGTCGTGTGCTTACAGAATCAAACGCAATCCTGTTCCATTTTGCCGAAGGAACCGACTATTTGCCGTCCGAACCCTTCAAGCGAGCTCAGGTTCTACAATGGTTGTTCTGGGAGCAATACAGCCATGAGCCAAACATCGCTACTTCACGTTTTTTGCGCCAGCATCGCGAGTTGACAGACGACGTGCTGGCTATGCTGGAAGCCAAAAAGGCACCGGGTGAAGCCGCACTGGCTCTTATGGAAAACCATCTGACTTCTCATATTTTTCTAGTTGCCGAGAGTTTCTCGATTGCTGATATTGCGCTCTACGCATACACTCATGTGGCTGAGGAAGGTGGATTTGCTTTAGATGGATATCCTGCAATTCGAGCTTGGGTTAAGCGCGTTGAGAATGTTCCTGGATTCATATCCATGAGCGAGGCAAGCAAACCCTTTGATGAAGCGGCGGTTTAGACGATAGACCGCTAGGTTAAAACATAGTTTTTGTTTGGGAAACCGGTTCAAGGGATGTAATCAAGCCAGTGGCTAAATTTCTCATCCTCTCCTTTTATCACGGCGAAATACCTTTCTTGGAGTCTTTTTGTTATTTCTCCAGGTTTTCCGGAACCTATTTTCTTGCCGTCAACTTCTTTTATAGGCGTTACTTCGGCGGCGGTGCCAGTGAAAAAGGCTTCATCCGCGATGTATAGCTCGTCTCTTGTGAAACGCTGCTCCTTTACCGAAAGACCTTCGTCGTCGGCGAGATCCAGAACGCATTTTCTAGTTATTCCTTCCAGTATAGAAGTTAGAGGAGGAGTTTTGAGAATCCCGTTTCTAACGATGAAGATGTTTTCCCCGCTTCCTTCGGCCACGTAACCTTCTGAGTCAAGCAGTATTGCCTCATCGAAACCGAGGTCGGCGGCTTCCTGGCGTGCCATTACTGAATTCACATAATTTCCGCATATCTTGGCCTTGGTCATAAAGGAGTTAACGTGCATTCTCGTATAGGATGATATCTTTACCCTGATTCCGTTAGCAATCGCGTCATCTCCCAGATATGTCCCCCATGGCCATACGGCTATCGCCACGGTTACGGCGTTATCTCCGGGAAGTATTCCTTTTTTCCCCGGTCCGATAAAAGCTATTGGCCTGATGTAAGCTTCATCGAGTCCGTTTTCACGCAGAAGGTCCGTTATTGCATCGCAAAGGGTCTGCATGTCATATGGAATTTCTATGCCGGCCACGTGCGCCGAGGTATAAAGCCTTTCCATGTGTTCGGTGAGTTTTAGGATTGCCGACTTTCCGTTAGAGCATTTATAAGCTCTTATGCCTTCAAAGACGCCTAGGCCGTAGTGCAGAGTGTGGGTAAGTACGTGCACGTTTGCCTCATCCCAAGGCACTGTTTCTCCGTTAAACCATATTTTGGATTGATCGGCTGACATAAGTTGCTACCACGGTATTGGGGAAAAAACTTTGGAAACATTATTATTATTCCCCTTTTCATTGTCAAGCTAGGTTCATGATTGGGGTTTGGTTACAGATGTGATATGAATTTCCGCGGATTTTTGCGTGAGTACGAGTCGCTACCACTTACACTAGAAGAATATTTTCAGGGCTGGAGATCTGTGTTTTTACTTCGACTCTAGATGTTCTTCAATTATCTCGCTCATTTCCCGAAAGAATTTCGATCTTGGAATAACGAGATCCACTCCCTTTTCCCTGAATTTGCTGGCAAGCTCCCGTTCCACGTGTGGCAGATATCCTATACAGAAGGTTCCTTGATGTTCTGGAAAGCTCTTAAGCTTGGTGAAGATATCTTCGGCATCAATTCTCTTTGAGGCGAGATCAACAATTACGAGGTCAACTGTTTTTCCTCCTATCTTGTCTCGAAACTCATCATGGTTCTTTACCTTTATCATAACAATACCAAGGTGTTTGGTCGCGCTTTCAATCTTTGACGAGAAGAACATGTCGTCAGCTACTAGGCAGACTGTTTTTTGTGGAGTTTCCATTATCTCGGAACAAAGATTCCTGCTTCGCCTGAATCCTACAAGTTCTAGACGGATGTAAAAGACAGATAGTTTCCTCTACAGCTGAGTTTAGATTCTGAAAAATATTTAGGAAACTGCTAATATATGTGAAAAAACCAAAAAAGTTTTGCGGCCTGATGGGAGTTCTGTTGCATTTAAGGAGGATAAAATGAAGGCTACTTTTATTGCTTTTCTTGTGGCTATGATATTCGGGATTAACCCGATTTTTGAAAAACTGAGTCTGAAAGATGCTTCTCCGCTTTCGGTAATCACCATAAGATTTGTTTTCACTTCGTTGTGTCTGGTGTGTTTAGTGTTGGCTACGGGCAGGTTTGCACAGGTCATTGCTGTCGACGGCCGGACGCTTTTCTGGATACTTCTTTCGGGACTAATCGGAGGATTGATCGGTCTTTTTCTCTATTTCACGGCTCTTCAGATGGCCGATACCTCAAAAATTGTTGCGATAGTGGCTACTTTTCCCATGTTTACAGCCATCTACGCTTATCTTTTTCTGGGAGAAAGTCCAGGACCCATGAGGATTACGGGAATTGCTTTTATAGTTATCGGTTCTATCCTGATTGAGTGGAATCTGCTTGCGGACTGAAGTGCCTAGATATCCAAGGATTCTAGGTAATCGCGGAACTCTTCAGCCATGTCTGGATGTCCGTGTCTTGATGCCGCCTGGATGCCCTTTTCATAGGCATCCTTTGCCTGGTCTGGCATCCCAAGTTCAGTGTAGCAATGGCCAAGTATTCTGTAAGCGGCCCCTTCGTCGTCTTTAAGTTTTAGGTAGGTGTTAATTGTTTCTATGGTCTCCTCGTAACGATTGAGCTTGAAATATTCATTTGCAAGACTGTAGTAAACAAGGGGGCTTGCGGGGTTTTTCTCAAGTAACTTCTTAAATCTCTGAATTCTTTCTTCTGACATTTTTAACTAGCAATTCCGATCTTGAGAATCTTTAGTCTATCTCTTTCTCGTCTCTCAGCATGAAGTCTTCGAAACCGAAAACACCCATGAAGTTCTTTATAACGGATTGTGTGACGTCATCCATTTTAACTTCCTCTTCGTCTCCAAGCCAGTTTCCGATAGAGGTTATTCTCACGTCTGTTATTCCGCACGAGAGTATCAGCTCGAAATAATCGAGATTAGTGCTGACGTTAAGAGCAAACCCATGGTATGTCACCCATTTCCTGATGGCTATCCCTATGGAGGCTATCTTGTTTCTTTTTACCCAGACTCCCGTGACCCCGTCTATTCTTCTGCCCTCGATTTCAAAGTCGCCGAGCGTCCTGATGATTACTTCCTCAATACTTCTCAGGTGCTTTCGAATGTCCATCTCGTGGTTTTTGAGATTCAGTATGGGGTAGCCCACGATCTGTCCGGGCCCGTGAAAGGTTATGTCTCCGCCCCTTGATGCGTGTACGAAGGAGATTCCGTGTTTTTTAAGATACTCCTCTCTTACAAGCAGGTTCTCAGTGTTCCCCTTTCTTCCAGTGGTGATCGTCGGCGGGTGTTCAAGCAGAATAAGGGAATCCTGTATTTCTTCCGCGATTCTTTTGGCGAGAAGATTCTCTTGATATTCAAGTGCCTTTTCGTAGGGAACAGTCCCGAGTTCGTATATATCTAGGGTGCTCATTGGAGCAGTGACCAAGTGTTCTGTCCTGTACCTCAGAAGTTCCTTACTCTTCCAAGCGCGTCAAGGGCTGCTTCCATTACGGCTTCAGAGAGTGTGGGGTGAGCGTGCTGGGTAGTGGCTATTTCATAAGGTGTCGTCTCTAAGGTTTTCGCCACTCCGATTTCCGCAATCATCTCGGTTGCCCCGTGGCCTATTATGTGACTTCCGAGAAGTTCTTTTGTCCTCGAGTCGAAAATCATTTTTACAAAACCGTCTGTTTCTCCGACGGCGACCGCTTTTCCCACAGCCCTGAAAGGAAATTTTCCTATATCCACATCATACCCCTGGTCTCTTGCCTGTTTTTCCGTAAGGCCGATCATGGCAACTTCCGGCTGACAGTAAACGCATCCGGGAATTGAGTCATAATGGACTTTAGAGTTAAGGCCGTTCATTCTTTCAACAGCAACAACTCCCTCCTCTGAAGCCTTGTGCGCAAGCATGGGACCTCCGATTACGTCCCCGATCGCGTAGATATTGGCGCAGGTAGTCATGTAGTTTTCATCTGTCTTTATAAATCCTCTTTCATCAAGTTCTACTCCCACATCTTCAAGGCCCATGCTGTCGCCCGTGCCATAGAAGGCAAAAGAGGTCGGCGCCGCATTCGCTATGGCTTTTCTTCCAACTGACACAAGCACCATGTCGGCCTTAAGAGTGCTCTGTTCACCTGAAACCGTGCTCTCCACTGTCATGGTTGCGGAACCCGAGGTTTTCTTAAGGGATTTGTACACAGTTTCGTTTAGGATAGTCATTCCCTGCTTCGTGAATATCTTCTTCGCCTCTTTCGCTACTTCTTCGTCAGCTCCCGGCAGGACCTGTTTTTCCATTTCCACTATGGTCACCTTGCTGCCAAAAGAGTTGTAGACATAGGCAAATTCCATTCCTATGTATCCTCCGCCTATTATCACGACAGAGCGGGGAACCTCTGGGTGCATTATCGCTTCGTCGCTTGTCATCACAACTTTTCCGTCAACCTTAAGCCCGGGAAGTGTCCTGGGGACAGAACCCGTGGCGAGAAGTATCCGTTCACTTTCTATATCCTGTGATTCTTTTCCGATAACGGAAATTCCATGTTTTGAGGTGAGTCTTCCCGTGCCGTTTATAAGGGTGATCTTGTTTTTCTTGAAAAGTCCCTCCACACCTTTGTTAAGAGAGGTTGAGGCTTTCCTGCTGCTTTTTATTACTTCCGAGTAGTCAAAGGATAATCCCTTGTGAGTGATTCCGTAACGTTTCGAGTCAAGAAAGTGCGAGTACATCTCTGCACACTTGAGAATTGCTTTTGAAGGTATACATCCCCAGTTAAGGCATACGCCACCTGGTTTGTCTCGCTCGATAACGGCGACTTTCATCCCCATCTGCGCGGCTCTTATCGCCGATATGTATCCCCCGGGGCCGGATCCTATAACTGTGAGGTCAAATTTCTCCATTTCGGGGTAAGTATATTTGTAATCGGCGCATCGTCAAAGGTTGTTTCAGCTTGAAATAAGAACATTGTCCTGCAATTTGCGTGAATTACCGGAGTTGTCTTCCGGTAATTCTGCTTAATTAGCGGAATTAGTTAATTTGACATTACATACGGGTAGTTTGACAGGCACAGAGTTTACTCCACGGCTTTTTCACGCTAGTTGCAGGCGGTAATTTTATTTAAAGTTTTGGGGAAGTTAAAACGGGGCTCTGGCTTTTTCCCATGTTTACGGGTATAACCCCTAAGCATGGATACCAAATCACCACACAATCACC
>JAPOYE010000029.1 GCA_026706695.1 Candidatus Dadabacteria bacterium
CTACGAGAACTCGCCCTTCGTGAGGATTCTTCCCGAGGGGACTTTTCCGAACACCTCCTGCGTCAGGGGTTCAAACTTCTGCGACATAGGTGTGAGGACGAACCCAGAGAAAAAAACCGCGGTAATAGTCTGCGCCATAGATAACCTGGTAAAGGGAGCCTCCGGCCAGGCGATACAGAACATGAACATCATGCTTGACCTTCCAGAGAGCCTGGGACTTGAGTCTGTTCCGCTTTATCCCTAATTTGTGCGGTAATACATGCTGCCCGCCGGCATGACATCCCGTCAGAAATCCTGAAGCGTCCTTATCCTCTCTACTATCGCGGGAAGAAGCTCGATCACCCTGTCGACTTCCTCCGAACGGGTAAAACGGCCGAAGCTGAACCTGACCGAGCAGAGCGCTTCCCGTTCTTCAAGCCCCATGGCGACCAACACGTGGGAAGGGTCAACGTTTCCCTCGGAGCATGCAGAACCAGTTGAAACCGCCACTCCGGCGGTATCGAGATTCATTACCACCGAATCACCCGGAGTCCCTGGAAAACCAACGTTAAGGGTGTTGGAGACTCTGGTGTCGGGATGTCCGTTCAGGTAAACATCCTCTATTTCCCGTGAAAGCTCCTCGAAAAGACGGTCGCGCAGCTTCCCCAGTCTTTCGTTTTCCGTCTCAAGCTCCCCGCGCAGAAGCTCGCACGCATAACCGAATCCGCAGACGGCCGCTACGTTCTCCGTTCCCGATCTCTTTCCCCTCTCCTGCCCCCCGCCGTGCACGAAAGGCTCGAGGGCAACCCCTTTTTTCAAGTAAAGAGCTCCCGACCCCTTGGGACCGCATATCTTGTGGGCGGAAAAAGACGCCATGTCCACCGGCAGATCGGCAAGATCGATCTCCATCTTTCCCAAGGCCTGAACCGCATCTGTGTGGAAAATCACCCCCCTCTCGCGGGCAACTTCCCCTATGTCTCGAATCGGACTTACAACTCCGGTCTCGTTATTCACGTACATGCAGGAAACAAGAATCGTGCGCTCGGTAATCGCTTCCCGGAACTGCTCGGGGAAGACCCGTCCGAAGGGATCCACGGGAAGATAGGTGACTTCGAAACCCCTGCGTTCAAGAAACCTGAACGCTTCAAGACACGAGGCGTGCTCGACCGCGGTCGTAACCAAGTGGTTTCCCCTGTCAGAAAGAGCGTAGGCCAAGCCTTTTATGGCGAAATTGTTGCTTTCACTGCCCCCGGAGGTAAAAACTATTTCTCCCGGCCTCGCCCCGAGATAACCTGATACCCTCTCGCGGGCGCGATCAACCGCCGCGCGCGCAACGCTTCCAAGAGAATGAATGCTGGAAGGATTCCCATAATTTCCGGCAAGATATGGGATCATCTCTTCCAAAACGCGCGGGTCAAGAGGCGTAGTCGCGTTATAGTCAAAATATATGGAATGTCCGTTATCAGGCGACATTTTCTCACCATCGCTTAAACAGCTTGCATAACAGCGAATAATAACCGATCGACCGCGTAAATCACTGTGACACAGGACAGCGGGAGTACTCCGGATTCGAGTTATTTCAGCGGGCTAACGTCTTGGGGACAAGATCAGGCGCACCGGCAAGCCAGCTTCAGATCAGGTCAGGCTTGTCGGTGATAATCCCGTTAATCCCGATACTGGCCAGCTTTTCGCCTCGTTTCGGATCGTTAACCGTCCAGCAGCACACGAAAAGACCTCTTCTTCGGGCTTCCGAAGCGAGGCGTCCCGTCATAAAACGGTGATTTGTAGCAACTACCCGACAGCCCAGAGAAAGAGCCTTCTTCACGCACCCGAAGCCGAAGACCGTAATAAGTCCCGTAGTAATGGAAGGATCAAGTTCCCTCACGGCACGAAGACAGTCCTCGCGGAAAGAAACCACCGCCGCATCTTTTATAAGACCATGAGCTTTTATAAGCGAGACCGTTTCTTCTTCCGTACCTTTTTCCTTAAGTTCGATCACAAGTCCGCAGCGCCCCCCGAAATTCTCAAAGACTTCCTCAAGAGTCGGTATCCGCTCCCCGAAACCGGCGTCAAGAGATCGAAGTTCAGAAAAGGTCTTCCCCGAAACGGCTCCCTTACCATCCGTGGTCCTGTCCACCGTCCGGTCGTGAATGACGACCAAGCGGCCGTCAAGACTCCTCCTCACGTCAAACTCTATCACCGCAGACCCCATGTCCAGGGCCCTGCGGAAAGAGCGAAGAGTATTTTCCGGTTCGTAATGACTCGCGCCGCGGTGAGAGATAAGGAGGAAATCTTTTTCGAAAAAACCTTTCATGGAATTTGGGGAGATTACCTGAACAGGTCATGGGCCGGATCTCTGATCAGTTCATCCGAACTTCCTTCCCCGCGGATGTACTCAACCCCCCGCGCTACCACAACGGGCAGAGCCGCGGTTTTCTCCATCAGCAAGCCCGCGGCACACGCCACCTGGTCCGCGGTCGCCATCTCGGTTGCCGTAAGCAGAAGACCTTTGCTATCGGTCTCTCCCCTGCGGTCAGAAAGTGGCCTCATGCCGCTACAGCCAATGGCGATGTCGGTGAGCCCTTCCCGCCAGGGACGTCCCACGGTATCGCTTATTATGACGGCCACGTACTTTCCGGTTTCCTGTTCTATATGTTTTCTTATAACCCCGGCGGAGCGATCGGAATCAAGCGGAAGAAGTGTGACATCCTCGCCCCCGGAAACATTTGACGCATCAACGCCGGCGTTTGCCAGCACAAGCCCTCCGATCGTTTCAACTATAAGTCTTCCCTTGCCGCTTTCTCTCTCGTCCATTTTTACGATTCTCTTGGTTTCCCCGAGAATCACCTCCACCAACCTCGGATCCTTTGAAACCTCCTCGGAGACCGTAACCGCGAAACCTGAAGGTTCCACCTGGGAGAGACTAACGACCCTGCCTTCGGCCTTTGAAACCACCTTCTGCGCAATTACAACTATATCCCCGTCGAGAAACGAAAATCCCTCACGGCCGGCGGCGTGCAGAATCATCTCCCCGAGGCTGTCCCCCTCCTCCACTTCCGGAATTCCCCTCAAGGGAACAAATCTTATTTCTCCAGTCTTCTCCATGCGGAAATTCTCCCGATGCCGCACCGGCGCGGCGTTTTGTATATACCTACTAAACCATCTACTATATATTACCGATATCAAGGGGGAGAGAAATGGAGAGATTCTATCTGGAAAGAGAGACTGACCTAGAACTTGAAAAGCAGTTCGAGGTATCCGACGTGGCAAGGGAATCAGGTCTCATGATCCGCATATTCGTAACCTCCTCGCTTAAAAAGGAAATGATGGAGCCCGATTCCGAGGCCTCGGCCCGCGGAGAGGATGAAAACACCAGGCTAAAGGAAATACTTTCCCCTCTCGTGTCGTCCATAAGGGCGACCAGAAAAACGAAGAGAACCAACGTGATCAATTTCACCGCTTCGGTTACCAAAGACGGAAAAGCCCGGGAATTTCAGGTTATTTCCTACCTGGGTCCGGTAACGAAAGACTCCGAGGAACCCTGCATAACCCTTCTCCTGCCCGAAGACCTCCCGGAAGAAACACCTTAGCCACAAAATCGTGTATTATTAGCTTTATAATGGGGTGTACAGAGGAAATTTCCGGCGAAATCTACCTTGACAACAACGCAACTACAAGACCACTTCCCGAAGTAACGGAGGCCATGCACGAAGCCATGGGCGAGGGGTTCGGCAATCCCTCAAGCGCCCATTCGGCTGGAGAGCGGGCGAGGCACCGCATGGACCTTGCCCGAAAACGGACCTCCGATCTTGTGGGATGCTCCCCCGAAGACCTCATATTCACAAGTTCCGGCACGGAATCAAACAACATGGTTTTTTATTCCTGCACCAGGAAAAAAGAGAAGCCGCACATTGTCACAACCCAAGTAGAGCACTCCTCGATAATGAAGATGTGCAATTTCCTCGAACTAAACGACGTCCACATCGAAATGCTCGAGGTGGACAGACATGGGATTCTTGACATCCGAAGACTCGAAAACGCGATCTCCGAGAAAACCGATCTAGTTTCCGTGCAGTGGGTTAACAACGAGACCGGAGTTATACAGGATATCGCGAGCATTTCCGAGGTCTGCAGGAAAAACGGAGTGCTTCTCCACACCGACGCGGCTCAAGCTGTAGGCAAGCTCGAGGTTGATCTTGCGAAGCTCCATGTGGATTTTCTCTCTTTCACCGCTCATAAAATCAGCGGTCCCCAGGGCGCCGCGGTTCTCTACGCAAAAGACAGGTTGCTTGTGAATCCTTTTCTTTTCGGAGGATTCCAGGAGGAAGGGTTTCGTCCCGGGACTGAAAACCTTCCGGGCATAGCAGGCTTTGGGACCGCCTGCGAGATAAGGCACACAAGGCTTGAGCAGGCCATAGGAAAGATGAAAGATCTTCGCGACCGGTTCGAGAGAATAATAATCGAGTCTATCCCGGACACCTCGGTTAACGGGGGCGGCGGGGAAAGAATATGCAACACCACCAATATCCATTTCGGCGGAACTGACGGAAGAAAACTGGTCTCCCTTCTTGACGAGGCGGGAATAAGGTGTTCCCAGAGTTCCGCGTGCACGAATTTCGACATTACGCCATCCTACGTTCTGACCGCCATGGGGCTGGATGAACAGCATGCGTATTCAAGCATAAGATTCAGCTTCTGCCCGGAAAACACCTTTGAGGAGATAGAAAGAGCGGCAGAGATAATCCGGGAAAAGTGCGAATTTCTCAGCAGTCAGCCCTGCTGAACCCGGGCACCCCGGGGAACCGGAAAATTAGTCGACAACCCTTACCGGCTGACCAGGAAGAAGGCCGAAGTTCCCCTCGGTTATGATTCTGGAATCTGGAGGAAGGGAATCAAAGGATATGTAGGCCGAGTTGTCGTCTATCCACGTGGGCGCCACTTTAGCCTTGAGAACTTCTCCGTTTTTTTCAACCAGCACAAAAGAGGAATTTTCTTTGTCGTCGGACAAGACAGCCGTCTTGGGAATTCTGACGACATTATCAAGCGTCTGCACCGGTATTTTTACGGAAACCATTTCCCCGGGCCACCATTTCACCGAGGGGTCGGATATGGCAATCTCGATATCGTAGGTGCCTGAGAAATCATCAGAACCCGGACTCACGCCGTCAACCTCGCCCGCGACGGTTTCCACCGTGCCGTCTCTTGTAAGTGATACCTCGAGAACATCTCCCCTGTTGACGCTTCTGGCAACGGACACGTCCACACCGGCTATGACTTTCCTGCCGCTTAGATTAACGACTTTGGCTACCACATCCCCGTTTCTTGTCTCCTGCCCGATGTCGGGAACGATTTCGACAACCTGGCCTTGGATAGGGGAGCGGATCTTCAGGTTTTCGTAATTCCACTTGGCCCTTTTGTAAGAAGCTTCAAGGGCCTTCACGCCGGCCGAGGCGGTTTCAAGCAGGTTTTGTGACGCCTCGGTCTCGTCCTCAGAGACTATTCCCTTCTCAAAAAGAGCCGCGTTCCTGCGGTATACCCTTTCAGCCTCGGCAAGCTTCCCCTTGGCGGACTCAAGATTGTACTTGGCCTCGTCAAGCCGTGTTTCCACGCGATAATCGTAGAGTTCGAGGATAATTCCATCCTTCTCGATTTCCTGACCTCGGCCAGAATCTATCCGCTTTACCCATCCCGAGACGGTCGTTCGGACCAGAACGGTCTGCTTGCCACGAACTCTTCCGAGAACTTCGGTGTAAACTGAACCCGGGGACGCAACAGGTGTCATCACTTTTATGGGCCTGTGGACGTTATCTTCAGAGTGACCCTGTGCACTCGATTCCCTTTCTTGAAGAAACCTCGCGTACAGGAGAAAAAGAACCAGGAGGAAACCAAGAGATATTAAAACCAGGGTCACCCAGTTCTTCATTTTTCTTTCCCTGAACCAAGATCTCATCTATTTTTCCACCCACAAAAGCTTCAATAAAAAAGGACATTCATAACAATATTGAGAATCTGGCGATTTAGCAACAACCGGCAAAATTAGGAATAACCGGTAAAACAGATTGACTTTTGGCCAGAATACCCCGATAGTTATTAAGAGATTTTAAGGAGGATTTTAGTGAACGGAAAACCTTTAACAAAATCCCAGCTTTCAAACAGCTTGGCAGAGAAGGCGGGAATAACCAAGGCGACAGCCAAAACCGTTATTGATGCTATGGCGTCAATTGCATGTGAAGAGGTAAAGGGAAAAGGAGAATTCACGATTCCTGGAATCGGCAAACTGGTTATCAGCAATCGTAGTGCCAGAATGGGGAGAAATCCCGCCACCGGTGAAGTAATCAGCATACCTGCAAGAAAGGTCCTGAAGTTCCGCGTGGCGAAAGCCTGCAAGGATTCCGTGCTAGGTTAAAACTGTCTCCGCGCTTTACCTAGCTGATGCTGCCTCTCAGCGACCAGTTGAGAATTTCTACTGGATGCACAATCTTGGTCTTGGAATCTAAACCGAGCAATCCCTTGCGGATCTGTATCATGCACCCGGGATTCCCGACGGCCAGATAGTCAGCACCGGTTTTTTCTATCTCTCTTATTTTCCCTGAGAGAAGTCTGGCGGACATCTCCGGTTGCACGATATTATATATCCCGGCGCTTCCGCAGCAGTGATCCGACCGTTGCATTTCGACGAGATCCAGTCCCGGGATGCTTCTTAGAAGTTCTCTTGGAGCAGACCGTATCCCTTGTCCGTGAACAATATGGCATGCGTCCTGATAAGTAATCCTTATATCAAGAGGGCGTAGCGACGCCCCTATTTCCACATCTGAAAGAAATTCCATGACATCCACGGTTTTCGCTGAGAGCTGCGCTGCGGCTTCGGAGTAGACCGGATCCCCATGCAGGATCTCGGCGTATTCCTTCATAGTGGAACCGCATCCGGCAGAATTAACGACTACGGCATCTACATTTAAGGTGGCGAAAAGCGCCACCAGTTTTCTTGCGAACTCCCTTCCTTCCTCAAGCCTTCCCGAATGAACAGAAAGGGCCCCGCAACATCCCTGATTCTTGGGAACAAAAACTTCGCAGCCACTTGCGCGAAGCACTTCGATCGTTGCCCTGTTTATTTCCGGGAAGAAGACCCCCTGAACGCACCCGCTCAGAAGGGCAACTTTCTTTTTTCTCTCTCCAATTGCCGGGTAAAAGGCCGAAAGAGTTTCCCCGAAAGCGGAGCTGACCTCGGGAAGCATATGAAACATGGAGGAAGCCGAGAGACTTATTCTGTCAAGAAGCCACGGCGGGAAAACCCTCTTCAGGCCAAGGGTTTTTACCAGGTAGACAAACGGCAGAAGAACCTTCAACCTTTGGGGATAGGGAAAGATTTTGAAGATAAAAGCCTTGAGAATTCTCTCCCCCAGGCCCCTTTTGAACCTCCTTTCAATCTGTCCCCTCGACATCTCTATCAGACTTCCATACTTAACTCCAGAGGGACACGCAGTCTCACAGGCAAGACATCCCAGACACAGATCAAGGTGTTTTACAAGTGACTCGCCCATCGGAATTCTTCCCTCCTCCGCGGCCTTTATCAGATGTATTCTTCCCCTGGGAGAATCGAGTTCGTTTCCGGTCTCAAGATAGGTGGGACAAGATGAAAGACAGAACCCGCAGTGAACGCAGTCCTGTATTATCTTCTTGCTCGGGCGATCTGTATGGTCAAAAGCAGTCTCAAGCGACATTGCGTCCCTCCGCTCCCGAAGAAATCGAAAAACCGAAAGTCTCGAGACCCGCGCTATGGAAAGCCTCTTTGAGTTCCTCTTGGGCGCCAAACGATTTTTTCCCAAGTTTTCTGCCGGATATATCAAAGTGAAGAGAGTCTTGAGAAAAAGGATTTGGGCAGATCGTATAGTTAAGCCCGTCCTCTGATGACAGCGCTATTTCCACCGTGTCTCCGAGGTAATTAATCGGAACGCCCGGAATAGTGACTGATCTTGATCCGTGGCAGAGGCCAAGCGATATTATGTCACCCACCTGAAGAAACCTGAGATTGGTCTGGATATCGGCAGGCAGGTATCCGTTCAGGCTCTCATCCCCGACCCTGATCTCGAGGCTTCGCCGCAGAAATTCCCTGATTTTCTCTCTAAGCGAAACGGCCGCCTTGTTGTTTGGGTTTCTGGATATGGTCCTTTCGTTAAGTTCGGAGAAGTGAAGCGCTATGAGCGCGCAGGCGTATGGATGCTCGCAGGCATGTTTTTCGAAACACTCAGACCATATCTCAAGCTGGCTCTCGGACCGCATTTCCATGAAACTTCTCGGGTAGCCGTTTTTCGGGTTAAGATCAGCCACGGAATCCGTTCCCTCCCACCCGCAGTCATGTTCCCTTATCGCAAGCATCACTTCGTCTCTGGGAGTGATAGTCTCGAAATCCTCATTGCCCCAGAAATCCATTATTCTTGAAGAAAGAAAAGCGTGGCTCGGCTGCGTTATGAGCGTCCACCCCTCATCGGATTCCCTTCTTATCATAATCCCTATCCTCAGTCTGCATCGAATATTTTTTCGCCGGGCAGAATGTTTCCCGGATCAAAACGCCGTTTTATGTTCTTCATAAGAAAAAGCGCCTCTCCGAAATCTCCCCATGCTTTTATCCTCTCCCTGAGTTCGCCGCGGACCCCCGAGAACATGATACGGCCCCCAAGCGAATCGGCAAGATTCTCAAGAGAATGCGCCGCTCTGACCGCCTCTTCACCCCCGCCGCTTACCGAAACAAGCGCAACCCCTCTGGCGGGTCTCGAAAGGCAGCGCACTGTGACCCCCGAGAGTGCCGGATTGCTCTCAATATCGGAGAGAATCTCGATTGAGGCAGTTACGGGGAGGGCGAGCTTCGAGGAAAAACTTGCCCCGGATGGAAACGGAAATTCCCTTGCCGAATCCCATAACTCCCGTGAATCCTGATCGTCCATCTCGATGAAGGAGGCAGAGTCACCAGAGGTTATCTCCCTCACCTGTTTTATCTGCTCGATCACCGCCTCTTCGAAGCTGTCGAATCTAAGCAGGACACTTCTTTTGGCCCCCGGTGCCGCCGCAAATTCCAAAGAGAGTCTCTCGTCAAGTATTTCAAAGCATGTGGGAACAACATCCGCAGCAAGTATCGCTCTGGCTGCCCGGGAACAGGGAACATGGCTGTCAAAACCCAGAACCAGGGTTCTTGAGAAGGGCTGGTGGGGATATAACCTGAAAGTCGCTTCCACCAATACACACAGGGTGCCAAGCGAACCTGCCATAAGCTTAGGAATATCATAACCCGCCACGTTTTTAACTACTTTCCCTCCCAAATTTATGATCTCGCCGTCAGCCCTCACGGCCCTGACTCCCAGGATAAGCTCTCTGCACGTGCCGTATCTGGTGCTCATTGGACCGCAAAGATTCGTCGACAAAAGCCCTCCCACAGTGGCTCCGGAGTTAAGACCGGGCGGGTCCACGGGAAAAAGCTGGTTTTCGCTCCCAACGGCATTCTGAAACTCCCTCACCTCCATCCCGCATTCGACCGTGGAAACCATGTCAGAGGGCTCGTGAAACAGAACCCTACCAAGACGCTTGAGTGAAAGCGCCGCGCCGACCGCGCCGACCGGGTTGCCGAGAAAAAGCTTGGTGCCCCCCGCAAAGGGAAAAACACGAATGCCCTTCTGCGAAGCAAACCCGAGGACCCGGGATATCTCCTCGATGTTTTCGGGATAGAGAATTACTTCGGGAGAGAAGCCGAATTCGGGAACGTCTGAACCCGTATCCCCGTAAATGGGAACACGGGAAGCTGAAACCATCTTAGAGAGTTCTGTTACGTGAGACATCCTTTTTTCAAACCAACGGACCGTTAAACCTTGAACACGGGCCCCGCTCTACTAGAAAAGCTCCCCCATTTCCTTTGCGGGAGCAGTTTCGGAACCTCGTTTTTGCATCCCGGGCTCAACGCACGTTCTAGGAGTCGGGAACACCTTGCCGGGATTGCAGAGCCCTTCTTCGTCAAAAGCGCACCGCACAAGATTCATCGTATCTATTTCCTGTTCACTGAACATAAGCGGAAGAAACCTCTTCTTATCAAAACCCACACCGTGTTCTCCCGTAATGCTGCCGCCGACATCAACGCATACCCTGAGAATTTCGCCGGAAAGTTCCTCGGCTTTCTCGGATTCCCCCTCAACTTCGGGATCATAAAGCACCAGCGGATGAAGATTTCCGTCTCCCGCGTGAAAGACATTGGCAACCCGAAGGCCGTACCGTCTGCCGAGATCCCCTATCTCTCCAAGCACCCTGGCCAAGCTGCTCCTGGGAATTACGCCGTCCTGAACATAGTATCCGGGACTTATTTTCCCCATGGCGGCAAACGCGCTCTTACGCCCCTTCCAGAAAAGCTGTCTCTCGCTTTCATCCGCCGCCAGCTTTATTTCAATCGCACCGTTTTCCCGAAGTATCCCGGTCACGGCAGGAACCTGTGCGCTAACCTCCGCCCCGGGGCCGTCAAGCTCCACGAGAAGAATGGCTCCCGCGTCCCTGGGGTATCCGGCGCCTACCGTGGTCTCCACGGCGTTTATGCTGAGATTGTCCATGATTTCCATTCCCGCGGGAATAACCCCGGAAGAAATGATCGCGGAGACCGACGCCCCGGCGTCCTCGATTCTCTCAAACGAAGCAAAAAGAGTTTTAACCATCTGAGGTTTTTTTATTATTCTCAAAAAGACCTTGGTCACTATGCCCAAAAGCCCCTCGCTTCCGACCACAAGCGAAAGAAGGTCATATCCGAGACTCTCCGGGGTAGGACCCCCTAGCGTGACCACCGCTCCGTCGGGCAGAACCATCTCCACTCCGAGCACATGGTTGGTCGTGACTCCATACTTAAGACAATGAACTCCGCCTGAATTCTCCGCGACATTGCCCCCTATTGTGCACACGATCTGGCTTGAAGGATCGGGGGCGTAGTAAAATCCCTCGGCACTCACGGCATCGGTTACGGAAATATTTACCACTCCGGGCTCGACCACGACAACGCGGTTCGGGATATCCACATGAAGAATCCTGTTCATTCTTGAAAGTGATATCACTATTCCCTCGCGACTGGGAAGAGCGCCGCCGGATAGGCCGGTTCCCGCCCCTCTCGGAACAAAAGGAATCTTCTCGCGATTGCAGAGTTTCACAACCAGGGAGACTTCCTCCACATTTGAGGGAAGAACAACGAAAAGAGGTGTTACCCTGTATCCCGTGAGCCCGTCGCTTTCATAAACGATCAGCTCATCCTTGGCTGATATAACCGCCCCGGCGCCCAGGATTTCCACAAGTTCCGAGGCGATACGGGATTTCCATCCGTCGGTTCTTTTTACAGCTTGCGAGTCCATCGTTAAAATCAAGAGGGTAAGTTTCCCTTAACAATATCCTTAGCATCCTGCTTTATCATAAGGATGAGCAGGTCTTTTGCCCTAGACATCGACACGTAAAGAAGAGATTCCCAATTATCTCCTAGCAATCCTTCCGCCTCTACCACAACAATTACAACCGGACTTTCAAGCCCCTTGAAAGAATGTATTGTGGAAAATTTTACGATCTCTTTCTTCCAGAGGACATCCAATTCCTTGGAGCAATCTTCAACAGGAAATCCTGATATTCTTTTCTCGCAGGATAGAACCGATTTCTCTAAG
Source organism: Candidatus Dadabacteria bacterium (assembly GCA_026706695.1). Lineage (NCBI taxonomy): Bacteria > Pseudomonadati > Thermodesulfobacteriota > Candidatus Dadabacteria > Candidatus Dadabacteria bacterium. The sequence goes on from JAPOYE010000029.1 coordinate 11,646, forward strand.
CTGAGCGAAGAAAGAAGTACTATTCCCTCTAGGGAGATTTCGTCTTGAAGAAGGGAACTGATCTCTCCGCCGAGTTTATTGACGAAATCCGCTGAGTCTTTCCAGTACCTGCGCTTGACAGGAGGACCCTGCTCTCTAACAAATCTGGATGGAGGATTTTCAAACCCTGAAAGACGATAGACTTCTTCTGCTATGTTTCTAGTGTTTCTGCAGTTGACCGTTAGGTCGAATCTAGGGATGTCTTGAACGCCGCAAAATTTTTTCAGTGCATCAATGGGGTCTTCCGTTTTGTCGTAGATAGTCTGGCGAGAAAAATCGCCGAAAATTGCCCAGTGACCACCGGAAAATCTTCCCTGTATGGCAAGATCAAGAGCGTTCAGTTTTGTTTCCTGACACAGGTCCTGTGCCTCATCCATGACCAGCAGATCAAACTGCGGACCGAGTTCTTCAAGAGCAAGCTCCGCATAGAACGGATAATCTTGATCGTATAATTCTTCTTCTTGTTTTTCATCACCTACCTTCTTTTGTTTCTTTTCGTTGAAATCTCTCTCGTATTCGGTTCCCCTTATAAAATTCTCCATAATGCCGTGGAATGTGCCTGCCATAATATCGGTATCTTTTGTTTCTTCCCTGAGCCATTGACCGAGAAGCCGATTGTAACAAACTAGAAGAACTTTCTTCCCTTCACGGCACGCACGTCGGGAAAATTCCAAAGCAAGCAGAGTCTTTCCAGTTCCTGCAGCTCCTTCAAACAGACAACGCGGATTTTTTTTAACTTGGTCAAGTCTTTCATACTGTTCTTCCGTGAGAATTTGCAACGCTTTCTCGGAATTCCTGATCCAAACATCCTTTCTCGGTACACGATCAAAATTCGGGCTCAAGAATCTGATTATCTCTTTGGTCTCCGCTCCGGCAGGCGCAGGTTTCTTCAGCTTCTTCCTGCTAATCCGCACCGCTTTCTTTATGGATGAAGATATATGCGGCATGTCGTCACGATCAATGACCTCCCAACGCTCAAATTCGAGAGTAACTGGTGGACACTCTACGTAAGGGAAAACTACCATGCGTCCGATTGGCGGACATTTTCCCTTTCGAGAATCTTCAAAATGTCTTTTCGCCTTCTCTAGCAACGCATTAGTCGATTCCTTGGCCTGCTTGAAAGGACTTCGTCTAAGCGGTTGTTCGTTGCCATGGCAGTCCTCCCTCCACCACTTTCCACCTCTGTGGAAAATCCCCCAACCCTTAACTTCAAGACAGAGTACTCCTTCTCCTGGGATAACTACTACGAAATCTATTTCACCGTACGGTTTTCCCACTCCTCTGTTGGCCAACTCAATTGAGTGGAGAACCGTCCATCCCTTCGTATCAGGGTCATTCTTGAGCTTGTCAAAAACTTCGCGCTCAGAACTGTTGGTATCATCGACAATACTTGGAGGAATCATCTTAGCCATTTATTTTGCTCCTTCCTTTTGCACAAGCGAATTTGCCAACTTGGAAAATTCTTCAAATGAATTGAAATGAAGAGGGGTTTGTCCATTATTGTTTTTAACCTCTGCATTAGCTCCGTTTTCAATCAGAAAAGATGCCAGTTCCATATTTCCTAAAGATAAAGCGTCGTGAAGAGGAGTGTCGCCGTCTTCATCCTTAGAGTTTATGTCAGCCCCCCGTTCAACCAGAAGGGATACTATTTCCATTTTTGCTGCGCGCGAAGCCAAGTGGATTGAAGTATCGCCATTTTTATTCTTAGCGTTTAGGCGGGCTCCTTTGTCAATTAGAAGCGACACTATCTCTACTGTTCCTTCAAGTGAAGCTAGGTGAAGAGGAGTGTTGCCATCTTTATCTCGGGTGTTTACATCAGCACTTTTCTCAATAAGGGAAGACACCTGTTCCGCATCTCCCACCAGTAAACAGTCATGAAGAGCGGTACTATTTTTATTCTCAGTATAAGTGCTTTCAGTATTTATGTCCCTGATTTCTTCCTCAACATCCTCCCGTAAAAACGGAAAATCCGAAGCGGAATAAAAAACCGCAACTATGCACATTCCCCTGAAATCAGGGAAAACAGCCTCAATCCTCTCGCCCTGTACACTCTTTACTGTTCCTTCGCCGAAAAACTCGTGCCTGACCCCGTGACCGCAGGCAAGTTCCGCTACCGTGAATTCTCTTCTCTGTATTTTTTCAGATGAAGAAAACCTTTTATCAGCAAACCCTCCACTCCTGATGTAAACAGCTCGCTTGGAAGAAATATCATTAACAAAAACCGAAGGGGAATGGCAACTTATGCACAGTATTTTCTCCGCCCTAGTCACCGCAACATAAAAAAGCCTTCTCTCCTCCTCAAGCCCCTCAGGAGATGATGCTGATCTATGGTCTGGAAACCGTCCGTCGTTCACTCCGACTACAAATACTATCGGAAACTCAAGCCCTTTTGCCGCATGAACCGTCATTAGAGAAACTTTCTCTCCTTCAGCTTTCACATTATCTTCATCTGTCGATAGAGAAAGACTATCAATAAAATCTAGAGTAGATGATTCCCCATGCTCATTAGCAACTTTTAAAAGCTCTTTTACATTTTCGACCCTGTCTTCCTGTTTTCCAAGATAGTTCAAGTAGTTGGTCATATGCAACAGTTTGTTTATGACTTGCGAAGCGGATTTTTTCTGAGCTTCCAACCGGAGAGTATTTATAATGTCCGCAAATTTCGCCAGTTTTTCACGCACGCTTGGCGGCAACTTACATTTTTCAGTTGCACTCAGAGGATCTAGGTCCAAATCTTCCGATGCCTTCCGGACTCTCTCTACAGCAATATTTGCTATTCCTCTGGGTGGAATGTTTATTATCCTCTCGAAACTCTTTTGGTCCTTGGGATTCAGTATCAGCCGAAGATAAGCGAGTATGTCCATTATTTCTTCTCTTCGATAAAAAGCTTTCCCTTTTTTCACCACATACTGAATTTTTCTCCGATTTAGCGCATCCTCAATTGCTCTTGACTGAAAATTCGCTCTGTAGAAAACTGCAATATCTTTAAATGAGAAACCTCTTGTGTTCGTAAATTCCGAAATCATATTCGCGACAAAACTCGCTTCTTCCTCACCATCTTCTCCAAAAAAGAGCACTAACCTATCGCCAGAAGGATTAGAGGTGCGCAAGTTTTTTTCTCTCCTCTGGGAATTTTCTCTTATGATTTCGGTTGCTATTGTTAGAATCGTCTCCGTGGAACGGTAGTTGCATTTGAGGCTAATAAGCTCTTGGCATTTGAAGTCTCTTTCAAAATTCAGGATATTTTTCGCGTCAACTCCCCTCCATCGGTAAATTGACTGATCGTCATCACCCACGACGAAAAGATTTTTGTGACAGTCTGAAAGAAGTTTTATAAACTTGTTCTGAGGAATATTCGCATCCTGATATTCATCAACAAGCACATAAGAAAACCTGCTTTGGTATCTTGAGAGGATTTCTTTATTCTCAGACAAAAGCTTGTTCGCAAGAAGAAGCAGGTCGTTAAACGTCATGAAATTGGCTTTCGCCAGTTCTTTTTTGTAATTGTCATACAAAATCTTTAATTCTTTGGTTTCAAAGGAAATTTCGTCTCTACTTTCAGCTTTATCAAACTCTGGAAGAAGATCTTCTGCATTAAATGTCCTTCTACCAAAATCAAGCTTTTTTATACACTTCCTTATAAAACTCTTCTGCTCTTCACTCTCGGACAAAATAAGAAAATCCTTTTTATAGTTTATAAGGGATCTGGTTTCTCTCCTTAGAATCCTAAGGCAGATTGAGTGAAAAGTCCCTATCCAAGCTTTTTTCGCTTCTTCACCCGTAAGTTTCTCTACCCTTTTTTTCATTTCTTCGGCAGCTTTTCGAGTAAAAGTTACAGCTAGTATTCCCTGCGGAGGAATTCTTCTGTTTTTTATCAGGTGTGATATCCGGTGCGTTATAACTCTGGTTTTACCAGTGCCCGGTCCCGCAAGTACAAGCATGGGACCTTCGCCGTGGCTTACAGCCTTCAGTTGTTCAGGATCAAGTTTTTTGACTAATTCCTCTTCCATTATGTACTCGCCACTGCTTACCCTAATACCAACATATCTTGGTCGCTCGCAACCATTGATTCAAGAGATTTGATTTTGTCACGATTGCAATCACTCAGAATATTATTTAATAGTATATCGGAACCCGGGGAACGCGAAAAATTGACTGAAACCATCAAAGAAACCGATCCGCTCGTATTTGACAAGCTATCCGAATGCCTTACGGGCGGAGGGGTGATCGTATACCCGACCGAAACTCTCTACGGGATCGGCTGTCTTGCGTTTGATCGGGAGGCCTGCCGGAGAATAGTAAGGATAAAACAAAGATCCGGAGGCAAGGGCCTTATAGTCCTCGTAAGTGATGAGGAGATGCTTGATCGTCACTTCCATGTTCCCGGCGACCTGCTCGAAAGATACTCCCGGAGCCAAAAACCCCTAACGCTCATACTGCATCCGAAATCCGTTTTCCCCCAAGAGGTGTCGGGAGGAAGAGACTCGGTCGCGGCAAGAATCTCCACTTCCCCTTTCGCAAAAGAGATCCTTCGTCGCGTGGGAGAACCCATAACCTCTACGAGCGCGAACATAAGCGGCAGGGGCAACTCAAACCGGCTTGCTGATATCCGCAGGGATTTTCCGAGCGGGATTGATGTTATCGTTGATTCTGGTAACCTTCCACCCTCAATGGGTTCAGCGATAGTGAACCTGACGACCGCGTCACCCGAGATTATCAGAGAGGGCGATCTTTCCGTAGCTGAAATAGAGAAGATTCTTCATGGCTGAGATAGAACCCCTAAGAGGTATAAGATACAGCAAGGAAGCGGTCGAGGACTTCTCGAAAGTCATCGCTCCTCCCTATGACGTAATAAGCCCGCAGCAACGCGAGGAACTCTTCGCCAAAAGTCCTTTTAACGCCGTGAGAATTGAACTGCCCGAAGGAGAAGGCAAGCAGCGTTATCAAAATGCGAATGAAATCTATTCGAAGTGGCTTCGCGACAAGGTGCTCATAAGGGATGACGAGCCTTCAATCTACCCTTACTACCAGGATTTCGAGTTCGAAGGGCAACGCTACACAAGAAAAGGGTTCATAGCGAACCTAAAAGTTGAGGATTTCGACAAGAGAATCGTTCTGCCGCATGAACAGATTTTCAGGAAACACAAGGAAGACCGGTTGGCGCTCACAGTCGCATGCAACTCCAACCTGAGCCAGATATTCTGCGTCTATCCCGACGCCTCGGGAGAGGTCGAGGAAGATGTAGATAAAAATATAGGAGAACCGCTTGTGGACGTCATCTTTGAGGAAGGAATAAGAAATACTCTCTGGAAGATATCCGACCCGAAAATCATAGAACGCGTAAAAAGCCGCCTCGCGGACAAATCCATTCTGATCGCAGACGGTCACCACCGTTACGAAACCTCGATAAACTTCAGAGACCTGAAGAGAAGAGAAACGGGGGGAAATTCAGGACAGATGCCCTGGGACTACGTAATGACCTATCTCTCGCGCGGAGAAGGCCAGGGACTTATAATTAACCCCACTCACAGGATAGCAAGAAAAGTCGAAGATAACCTGATTGACAATCTGCGGGAAGATTTCGAAGTCGAGAGAATTGCGCTTGAGCGCTCGCTTGATCTTGGCCCGGATCAGATATCCGTTGTAACCAAGAATCCCGAGAGAACCTTCAGGCTTACTCCCAAGACGGCGCGCGAAAAAGACTATGAGAACCTCGCCGTGATAATTCTTCACAGCCAAGTGTTCGGAGCACTGATAGAAGAAGACAAGGCGGGTGTACGATACTCCAAGTTCCCAGAAGAAGTATTCGAGAGCGTGCACAACGGGGAATTTGAGGCCGGATTTCTTCTTCCCAAGTTAAAATCGGAGGACATATTCAAAGTGGTTCTCGACGGAACCAAGATGCCTCACAAGACCACCTACTTTTATCCGAAAATTCTCTCCGGATTAATATTCAACCCTCTCTGGCGTTAAGCAGGCAAAAAAAAGAGGAGGGATAACCGTTAAGGTCTCCCTCCTCTTTCTTACTCATCAAGAACCGAGTGTCTTC
>JAPOYE010000030.1 GCA_026706695.1 Candidatus Dadabacteria bacterium
CCGAGGTCTCGAAATCCAGAGGCTGCTTGGGATCAACAATAATCTTCATGTTTTCTGAAAACCGATACCGCTAGAATGGTTCTTCTCCCGAATAACACAACATGTTAATTGGTTCCATAGGCACTTGATTCATGTAACGCAATAGCATGATGAAAAGTGACCAAGGTTCCTTAGCTGGATAGGAGTACAGTTTGCTGCCAGAACTAGGAAGAAGATCAATGGACCTCGGAGCGGGTACGCCGTTTACAAGTTCTCCAGAGATATTAATTAACATGTTTCTTTTGTCGATTGCACTAAGAGCAATTATCGTATCGACCCTCTTAGAAACTTGCAGATTCTTGGATCTTACGATTTCATTGTATGTGTTTAGTAGTGATTCAGCTTTGATACTTCTATAGGCTATGCAGAAGAATATTGACTGCCAATGATCATATGAGCGTCCGAATAGATTGTGAGTTGTCTTTATTGGGCTCTGGCGTTCAAAATAAGCTTTTCTGCGCAGATTTTTGTAACTTGAACACTTATCGAAGCAATTATCAAGTTCGGCCGAGTTGAGATTGGTTTTAATTTCACCGCAGGCATAAGTTGCTTCCACAGGAAACATTTGGGTACCATCGCTCGAAAAGATGAGAGGAGTGTTTAACCTGTCATACAGTATTATATCCAGTTGCTTGGATACACTTCCTGACGAATCAACCACGAATCCATGTGAAATGCCCACTTTTTCAGGCAATATCTGTCCTAACTGAGACCGAAACTGTTGCTCAATAAGCATTCCCATTTCACCTGAGTGGGGTATTGTCCGCCGAATTTGCTCTATTGACGCATTGAGTTTCTCCTGAGCAGTTGACAAGACGTTACGATATGGAGATGTGGTCATCTGATTGTTTCTCTTGAGATTTTAAGTGTCAAATCTTTCCTACAACATTTTGTAGTAGTCGCGTATCTTGGCGGACATCAAACTTCTGCGTTCCCGCAAGAACCTATCATAGTCTTCAATACCTGCCCCGTATATTCCCTTTGGGATACAATGTTCAGTGAGATTAGAGTTCAGTTGATCAATGTCAACTATGTTACCGTAACAAGTCTTTCCGGTTTCGCACTGGTTACATAAAGCTTGAAAATACTCCGCTGGCGAACTGTCACCTATAGCGATGTTGATTTCACTCTGCATTACGACATAGTTGGCAATCTGGTTGTAGCGATTGCGCGGAAGCTTCTTTTTCTTGAGGTAATTGCGTGGAAACACGTGGTGGATGTGGGATGCTCCTTGAAGAAGGTTGGCTACGGAATGCTGATTTGAGAGAAATCCCTTGTCGTTTCCATTTACCTGACTTGCAAGAAACACATTGAAATAAGGACTGCTTGCGACTGATGTATTCATCTGTTGTGGCAAACCCTCATTCCAGAAGGCGTCCGAAAGTTCCGCTCTCTCCAATGCGTCAAGATATGAACTTGCTCCTTGCCCATTAATATTTCGAACATCAACTCCAAAAGCTGTCTCAGGTGAACTTGTGTATCTAGATGTGAGAATTGACATGACAAACCATCGTCTTACTAGAGATTCGATCTGTCCGGAGTCGGCCTTCTGTGCACGTAAAGTCAAATACAGCAGATAAGCAAAATTGACCGTGTTTTGTGACCTGATCATCGAAGTATTTACGAACCCCGCCGAACGAAGAATCATGATGAAACGTTTGAAATTAGTTTCATTCATATACAGCAGAAGTGCTTTTTTAAGTCTGGCAAAGGAACTTTCTGCTATGGTTTCTTCAAATGTGCGCGTTTCAAAATTACGACCGGAGAGTAGAGCGACTAAATCTTCAAGTCGGCCGCGTTTAAACTCTTGGGTAAAGGCCACGCGAAGCATATCGGTGTATGAAGGGTCGTAGAGATCTTCTTTTTCATTCTTTAGCCACTGCATTGCACGAAAGTACTCTGTATTGACGAACTCCGTGTCTTTTGCCAGATCGTTATAAGCTTCGGGTGCTATGGCCAAATGACAAAAATAGTCAATACACTTTCGGAGTCTGTGACCGTCATATTTTTCGCTTGCGGCCATCTTGGACATTGCGAAATCTGCCGCGTTGAGCGAAACGCCCGTGGAATTTATGCGAACGAAAATCTCTGCGACGGTCTCAACGTCAAGGTCGGAGTTAAGGTCAATGAGACCAATTGTATTGTTGCTAATCCCCTGAAGGTGATTTATGCACTCAAAGATATCGTTTTCGTCAGTATTTGGGTTTGTTTTGCAGTATTCTCGCACAAGCACAAAAGTTTTCGTCTGAGGATCGAAGACAGTGGCTATGTCGGCAATCCATTCTGGGTCTTTTTGTATTGCCGGGTTGGTTACCTCAAACTTTTTTTCTCCTGGATGAAAAGCTATAGAGATACGAGTTCTTTTATAATCTTTGTTAATCACCTGTTGCCCTAGCAGTGCTGCGAGAAGCGCCGTTACTCGCTGCTGACCGTCGATCAGGATTTTTTTGCCAGCTGATTCAGAACCATCCTTTAGGCGAATGTTTGGATTTTGCCAAGAAATTAGATACCCAACGGGATAGCCGTTATAGAGCGAGTCAATAAAGTCACGTACTTTCGCGGCACTCCATACAAAGGGACGCTGTATGTCAGGAATGGCAATTTCACCTGCCTTTATCCAAGCTAAAAGAATGGCGATAGGGTGCTGATTTACCGAATAACGTTGAATGGACATAAGTTCCTCCAGAAGGATTACTTATTTAAGCTTGGCGAGAGCAATTCTGCCGAAAGAAGTTTAGCTGAACATCTTTCTTTGAGAAAGAGTTGGTACCCGCCAGAAAAACCTCATTTCTGACGATTTTTCTCCGCCGCACAGAACGCAACAACCGCTTTCGACCCTGTAGAGCAACATAAAAGACGATTATAAGAAATCATAGCCAATTTCATCCCAATTCATGCGGCTGTCTTCTTTTTTCTCGCCAGACTTCCCACTTTTTCTAAAGCGGCTGTCAGGGAGTCTGCTAAGCCACTTTCTTTTCAGTTCTTCCTTTCTCAGAAGTGTTCATTTTTATATTGTCCCAGATC
>JAPOYE010000031.1 GCA_026706695.1 Candidatus Dadabacteria bacterium
CCATTCCCGAGATAAAAACAACCAGGAGCGAAAACGGCAGCGAAGCATCCATATCTGGGGAAATACGGAGTCTTGCGGATATCCCCTCGGGGTGCAGTTTTCACCCGAGATGCCCTCTTGCAACCGAGGTGTGCTCTAGGGAGACTCCACGGCTCGAGGAGAAAGGAGCAGATGGGCGAAGCGTCGCCTGCCACAACGTCTGAGCGGTCTGTCTGTTTTCCCGGCGACTGTTTTTTTCCAATATAACTTGCAATAAAGCGATTGTGGTTTATATTAGAGCAATTTTTGCAGGCGGGGTTTCCGCGCGATGAGAGTTAACGTATCGGAAATAAAGGACGGGGGATTGAGTCTTAATCTCACGAGGGGGCCGGGATGGCTCGGCGGTTCCGAGAAATCAGAAGTCGCGAGCGTGGATTCCGATATAGAGTTTCATATTGATCTTTTACGCACGGCGGGCGAGATAAGCGTGCGGGGAAAAATCGGATTCCTGGCGGTCGCCCGGTGTTCCCGTTGCTTAAGCGACGTAAGCGTTGATACGAATCTTGAAGTAAACCTCATTCTTTCGCCTTCTGAGACAGAAAAGAAAGAGGAAGCAGGCGGGGACATAGATTATGAAACTTACCGGGGTAGGACGATAGACCTTAACGATTACATGAGAGAGCAGGTGAATCTTTCGCTTCCCTACAAGGTGGTCTGCGTCGAGGATTGCAGGGGACTTTGCAGCGGGTGCGGACAGAATCTTAACGAACAGCAGTGCGGCTGCGAGACTCGCCAAGAGGACTCGCGCTTTGCGGTGCTTAAAGATATAAAGATATAGTTTCAACCAGGAGACTGAGATGGCATTACCCAAAAGAAAGACTTCCAGATCGAAATCAAGAAAAAGAAGAACCCATTATTCCGTTGCGTTGCCGGGGGCTTCCTTTTGTCCCGAGTGCAACGAGATGAAACCTCCCCACAGGGCGTGTCCCAGTTGCGGCTACTACAAGGGAAGGAATTTCTTCAGACAGGCTCCCGATACGGAAGTCGTTGCGGAAGACTAAACACACACTGAATCCATGATAGCTTTTCTTTTTCCAGGTCAGGGCTCCCAGTACATTGGCATGGGCGCTGATTTCTGCGCCGAGTTCGCTCTTGCGAGGCAGACTTTTGAAGAAGCAAACGATGCTCTGGGAATCGACCTGGCGAAGCTTTGCTTTGAGGGCGAGGCGGCGACCCTTGCTCTTACCGCGAACGCCCAGCCGGCGATACTTACAACGAGCGTGGCCGCGTTGAGGGTGGTTCTTGAGGAAACCGAAATAAGGCCCGACCTGGTTGCCGGACACAGCCTCGGCGAATTTACGGCCCTTGTCGCCTCCGGGTGCCTCGAGTTTGGTGACGCCGTGCGTACCGTTAGAAAAAGAGGGGAGTTCATGCAGGAAGCGGTTCCCCCAGGAGTCGGGAAAATGGCTGCCGTGCTGGGTCTTACGTCAGAGGAAGTAAGTGAGCTTTGCGCCGAGGTTGCGGGGGAAGAAAACGTGGTCTCCCCGGCTAATTTCAATTCGCCCACACAGACCGTTATCTCAGGAGAATCCGGGGCCGTTTCGGCCGCGTCGGAGCTTGCTAAGGAAAAAGGGGCAAGACGGGTTGTCGAGCTCGAGGTGAGCGCGCCTTTTCACTGCTCCCTTATGGAGCCCGCAGCCGCCCGTCTCAGGGATGTTCTCGGGGAAATAGATTTTCACCCTGTTAAGTATCCTGTAGTCACCAATACCGGGGCGGAGGCCAATTCCGATTCCACGAGGGTGGCGGACATTCTGGTGGAGCAGGTGGTAAGCCCGGTGAGATGGGCTGAGTCACTTGAGCTTCTAAAGGACTCCGGGGTTTCTGAGTTTCTCGAGATCGGCCCATCCAAGGTTTTAAGCGGTCTTGTGAAAAGAACTCTTAAGGGCGTTCGTTGCGCCGGTATTGAAAAAATTGAGGAGTTAAATCATATTAAGACAGATGGAATTCAGTAATCAGGTTGCACTTATAACCGGCGGGTCGCGCGGGATAGGAAAGGACATTGCGAAGAAACTCGCTTCGCGCGGGGCGTATGTTCTGATTAACTACATAAGCAACCGCCAGGCGGCCGATGAGACTCTCGAGGAGATAGAGCAGGAGGGGGGCAAGGGCAGGGCGGTCGGCTTTGACGTCTCCGATTTCGACGAGGTTCAGCGGTGCGTGGGGGAACTCTCGGGTGAACTGGGCGGAATACATATACTTGTTAACAACGCGGGAATAAGGAATGACGGGCTTTTGATGAGAATGGGGGAGGAGGACTGGGACCGTGTCATGGACATAAACCTCAAGGGAGCGTTTAACTGTACCAAGGCGGTTTCAAGGGGCATGTTCAAGAACCGTTACGGAAGAATAATAAATATCACCTCGACTGCCGGTGAGGCCGGAAACCCGGGGCAGGCGAATTACGCCGCTTCAAAGGCCGGGGTAGTAGGTCTCACGAAAGCAACCGCCAAGGAATTCAGTTCAAGGGGAATAACCGTGAACGCCGTAAGTCCCGGTTTTGTTGAGACTGATATTATCGCGGACCTTAACGAGGAAATGAGAAAAAAATATCTGGAAGCTATACCTCTCGGCAGATTCGGGCGCGTTGAGGACATCTCAAACGTGGTGTGTTTTCTGGTTTCCGAAGGCGCGTCGTACATAACCGGGGAGGTTATAAAAGTTAACGGCGGAATTTACATGTAAAATTTAGGAGGTTTGACTCACATGGCAAAGGATAATGCTGAAATTTTAGCTAAGGTAAAGGAGATGATCGCGAGCCATCTCGGCAAAGCCGAGGATGAGATAACTCCCGATTCTTCCTTTATAGAGGATCTCGGAGCCGACTCGCTTGACCTCGTGGAACTTATAATGTCCATGGAGGATGAGTTCGGGCTTGAGATCTCGGATGAAGACGCGGAGAACATAATAACCGTTCAGGACGCGATCAACTTTATCCAGAGTTCAGTTGAAGCCGCTTCGGAGGATGAATAAGGGGAAATGGGAAGAAGGGTAGCGGTTACAGGTATAGGGCTTATAACGCCCGTCGGGGTGGGGAACGACGCCACATGGTCTTCGATCTGCGAAGGGGTTCCGGGAGTGAGCAGGGTTTCGTCCTTTGATCCCTCGGATCTTAAAACGCAGATCGCGGGGCAGGTGAAGGATTTCGAACCGACGCTCTACATGGAGCCGAAAGACGCGAAGAGAAACGACAGGTTCATTCAGCTCTCCATCGCGGCTACCAAGCTGGCGCTTGAGGATGCCGGGCTTGAGGTTACGGATGATATCTCCGGGCGCACGGGGACTTTTATCGGATCGGGAATCGGCGGGATGAAAACCTTCTACGACACCGTCCTCACGATGGAGAACAAGGGTCCTAACCGCGTTTCCCCGTTTTTCATACCGAACATAGTGACCAACATGGCTTCGGGATACGTCTCGATAAGGTTCAACGCCAAGGGTCCCAACTGTTCTTCGACGACCGCGTGTTCCGCAAGCGGTCACTCGCTCGCGCTTTCCGCCAAGATAATACAGGACGGCAAGGCGGACGTTATGATAGCCGGCGGAGCCGAAGCTCCGCTGATCCCCCTTACCTTCGCGGCTTTTAACGCCATGAAGGCGCTTTCGACCAGAAACGACGAGCCGGAGACCGCGTCGAGGCCGTTTGAGATGGGGCGCGACGGGTTTATCCTTTCAGAAGGGGCGGGAGTGCTGATTCTTGAAGAACTCGAGTTCGCGAAAAAAAGGGGTGCCAGAATATACGCCGAGGTGCTCGGCTCCGGAATGAGCGCCGACGCCTTTCACATCACGGCGCCTTCGCTTGAGGGGCCGTCGAGCTGCATGAACGCGGCTCTTGCGGATTCGGGCCTTAATCCCGGGGACGTGGATTACATAAACGCCCACGGAACCTCGACGCGTCTTAACGACGTTAACGAGACCAATGCGATCAAGGAGGTGTTCGGCGAGGACGCCCGGCGAATTCCGGTGAGTTCCACGAAATCCATGACCGGCCACCTGCTCGGCGCTGCGGGCGCGGTGGAAGCGGCAATCTGCGTACTTGCGCTTCGAGACGGCGTTTTGCCGCCGACTATAAACCTTTTTGAGAGCGATCCCGAATGCGATCTGGATTACATTCCGCACACCGCGAGGGAGAGCGACATAAAGGTGGCTCTCAGCAATTCCTACGGTTTCGGCGGAACGAACGTAAGTGTCGCGCTACGCAAGTTCAGCTGACGTCCTGAAGCTGCAAAAACCCCTCCGTAGTTCCAAAATCGCTTAGCTCACGCGCGCGGCGTGGGAAGCGGTTTTATTTTTCCGCTCGTTTTGGTAAAATACCCCGCTGACTTCCAAAATATGAAACTGTGTAAAAGAGGTGCCATATGGCTTTGACTGACAATCTCGATACTCTTTCCGACCTTACAGTCGGGGACAAAACCTACAAGATATATTCCCTCGCAAAACTTGAAGAGCGCTACGGCGTATCGATTTCAAGACTGCCTTTTTCAATAAGAATACTGCTTGAGAACGTGCTCAGGAATTTTGACGGAAAAACCGTGACTGAACAGCACGTGGAGTCCCTCGCCAAGTGGGACCCTTCAAATACCGAGGCCAAAGAGATTCCCTACAACCCCGCGAGGGTGATACTTCAGGATTTCACGGGAGTTCCCTGCGTGGTCGACCTTGCCGCGATGAGGTCGGTTGTCGAGAAAAAAGGGGGAGACCCCTCGCTTGTGAATCCCATAGTTCCCGTTGATCTGGTCATAGACCACTCCGTTCAGGTCGATTATTTCGCAAGCGGCGACGCTTTCGGAAAGAACGTGGAAGTGGAGTACGAAAGAAACAGGGAAAGATATACATTCTTGAAATGGGCACAGGGATCCTTTGACAATTTCAGGGTCGTGCCCCCGGGAACCGGGATAGTGCACCAGGTGAATCTTGAGTGTCTTGCGAGCGTAGTCGTCTCAAAGCAGACAGGCTCCGAGTCGGTTGCTTACCCGGACACCCTGGTGGGAACGGATTCCCACACGACCATGATAAACGGTCTTAGCGTCATGGGCTGGGGAGTAGGGGGAATAGAGGCAGAAGCCTGCATGCTCGGGCAGCCGCTTTACATGCTGATACCCGACGTCATCGGATTCAGGCTGACCGGCCGCCTCTCACAGGGTGTTACCGCAACGGACCTGGTTCTCACGGTGACCGAGATGCTTAGGAAAAAGGGCGTTGTCGGCAAGTTCGTCGAGTTTTTCGGACCCGGAGTTAGCAATCTCGCGCTTTCTGACCAGGCCACGATAGCGAACATGGCTCCCGAGTACGGGGCCACCATGGGATTTTTCCCGGTAGACGCCGAAACACTTAGATACCTCGGGACGACGGGCAGGGACGACGCTGCCACGCTTGTCGAGGCCTACACGAAGGAACAGAAGATGTTCAGAACCGACGATGCGGAAGACCCGGTTTACACCGATACGCTAGAACTTGACATATCAACCGTCGAGCCGTCTCTTGCCGGCCCGAGCCGCCCGCAGGACAGGATATCGCTCGGGGACATGAAAAGCTCCTACCACGAGAATCTTCAGGCGAGGGGACTCGCCGCGAACGGAGACGCATCGCGCGCGGCGAACGGAATTTCAGACGGTTCGGTCGTAATAGCCGCCATCACGAGCTGCACTAATACCTCGAATCCCTCCGTTATGGTAGGGGCGGGGCTTTTCGCCAAGAAGGCCGTTGAGAGGGGGCTTTCCGTTAATCCTTACGTGAAAACGAGTCTGGCGCCGGGGTCGAGGGTGGTAACGGATTACCTGAACGCCGCGGGACTTACCCCGTATCTTGAAGAACTGGGTTTCGGTCTGGTCGGGTACGGATGCACGACCTGCATAGGAAACAGCGGCCCGCTTCCAGAAGACGTGGACGCGGCCATAAGGGAAAACGACCTTACCTGCGCCGCGGTTCTAAGCGGAAACAGGAATTTTGAAGGCAGGGTGCACCCGCTTGTGAAATTCGCTTACCTGGCGTCGCCTCCGCTTGTCGTGGCGTTCGCCATAGCCGGCAAGGTCGGAATCGATCTCTACAGCGAACCCCTCGGGGTTGGAAGCGACGGGGACGAAGTGTTCCTCAGGGACATATGGCCGACGCAGCAGGAGATAATCGATACGGTAGCGGAGTCAATCACCCCCGAAATATTCAACACCCAGTATTCCCGGGTTTTTGAAGGCGATGAGACCTGGAAATCTCTTGAGGCTCCGCAGTCAGGCATTTACGAGTGGGATACGGAATCCACCTACATACAGGAGCCTCCGTTCTTCGATGATTTCCCGCTTGAGCCAGACGACCCCGAAGACATAGAAGGGGCGAACGTGCTCGCGCTGCTTGGAGACTCGATAACGACGGATCATATTTCCCCCGCGGGCTCAATCCCCAAGGACGGCCCCGCGGGCGGCTATCTCATCTCGAAGGGCGTTACCCCGAGGAGCTTTAACAGCTTCGGCTCAAGGAGGGGGAATCACGAGGTCATGATCCGCGGATCGTTTGCCAACATCAGGATAAGAAACAAGATGGTCGGAGGAAAGGAAGGAGGGTGGACGGTTCACGTTCCCACGGGAGAGGAAATGTCGATTTACGAAGCGTCCTCAAGGTACATGAACGACGGTACGGACCTTGTCGTGATCGGCGGGAAGGAGTACGGAACGGGAAGCTCCCGGGACTGGGCGGCAAAGGGAACCGCTCTTCTGGGAGCAAGGTGCGTCATAGCTGAGAGTTTCGAGCGGATTCACAGGAGCAACCTGGTGGGAATGGGGGTTCTGCCCCTTCAGTTCGAAGAGGGGGAAAGTGCGGAATCTCTCGGCATCACGGGCTTTGAGACTTTCAGTGTAAGCGGGATTTCAGAGGACCTTTATCCGGGCAAGCGGATGACCGTAACCGTGACGGACACTGACGGCGGGCAGAGAGAATTTCACGCAACGTGCAGGCTCGATACGCCGGTTGAGGTCGAATATTACCGCAACGGCGGGATACTTCAGACCGTCCTGCGTCAGATGATATCGGGGTAGGTGGAGAGACAGATTTGAAAAGGGCGGTTTTTTTCATTATATTGTAAGATTTAAATTTTCGTTTAGCTCAAAAGGAGAGGTGTTCAATGACAGTCCCAAGCGGAGAAAAAATACAGATTGATGAGGAAAGCAGAAAGCTTGTAATTCCCGACAACCCGATAATTCCCTTCATAGAAGGCGACGGGATAGGCCCCGACATCTGGCACGCATCCCAGATAGTGTTCGACGCCGCGGTCGAGAAAGCTTACGGAGGAAAGAAGAAGATAGAGTGGCTTGAGGTGCTGGCCGGAGAGAAAGCGTATGAAGAGACCGGCGAATGGCTTCCCGAGGAAACCACCGAAACGATAAAAGAATATATTGTTGCCATAAAGGGCCCGCTTACCACTCCAGTTGGAGGAGGAATAAGGAGCCTTAACGTTGCGCTCCGCCAGATACTTGATCTGTACGCCTGCGTAAGGCCCGTAAGATGGATCAAGGGAACCCCTAACCCTCTTCTGGTTCCCGGCAAGCTTGACGTCGTGATATTCAGGGAGAACACCGAGGACGTGTATGCGGGAATCGAGTGGGAGAGCGGCACCGAGGAAGCGGCTGCCGTAAGGGAGTATCTCGTTGAGAATTACGGGGTGAACATCCGAGAGCTAAGCGGGATAGGAATAAAGCCCATAAGTCCTTTCGGAACCAAGAGGCTTGTTAGAAAGGCGATCGAATACGCAATAGAGTATAAAAGAAAGAGCGTCACCCTCGTCCACAAGGGCAACATAATGAAATTCACCGAGGGTGCCTTCCGCGAATGGGGCTACGAGCTTGCGAAAGAGGAGTTCCCGGAGATCACCATAACCGAGGATGAACTCTGGGACGATTACGGCGGCAAGCAGCCCGATGGCAAGATTGTCATGAAGGACCGCATAGCCGACAGCATGTTCCAGCAGGTTCTTACGAGACCCAGTGAATACGACGTGATGGCCATGCCTAATCTTAACGGCGACTACATGTCGGATGCCTGCGCCGCGCAGGTAGGAGGTCTCGGAGTTGCTCCGGGCGGCAACATAGGCGATTACCTGGCGGTTTTCGAAGCCACCCACGGAACCGCTCCCAAGTACACCGGGCAGGACAAGGTAAACCCGGGTTCCGTAATACTCTCGGGAGTCATGATGTTCCAGTACCTGGGATGGCACGAGGCTGCGGAGCTTGTTTTCAGGGCGATGGAGGAGACCGTTTTGCAGAAAACGGTTACCTATGACCTCGAGAGACAGATGGAGGGGGCGACCCTTCTTAAGTGTTCCGAGTACGGAGAGGCCATCGTGTCGAACATGGACAAGGTAATGGACTAGAGGGGCTCGCGGCACGCAAATCTATTCAAAAGGAGTGGGATCTTGAAGAACGGCAGAGCGAAAATTTCTGTGATAGGTGCGGGAAACGTCGGCGCGTCGGCGGCGTTTCGGATTGCACAGCTTGAACTTGCCGACGTGGCTTTGATTGACATAGTGGAGGGAATTCCCGAAGGAAAGGCGCTTGACCTTGCCCAGATGTGCCCGATTACCGGAAGCGACGTAAATCTCGTTGGTTCAACCAACTACGAAGACACGGCAGGTTCAGACGTGGTGATAATCACCTCCGGAATTCCGAGAAAGCCCGGGATGAGCCGTGACGACCTTATCTCGACAAACACCAAGGTGGTAAAGAGCGTTACAGAGCAGGTGGTTGCTCATTCCCCGGACGCGATACTCATACTGGTCACCAACCCGCTTGACGCCATGGTTTACGTGGCGCACAGGGTAAGCGGCCTTTCAGACAACAAAGTGATGGGGATGGCAGGGGTGCTTGATTCCGCGCGTTTCCGGGCGTTTATCGCGATGGAGCTCGGGGTATCGGTTGAGAACATAAACGCCTCGGTTCTCGGCGGACATGGAGACACGATGGTTCCGCTTCTAAGCAACACTACGGTGTCGGGTATTCCCATAGCGCAGCTTGTCCCCGCTTCAAGGCTCGACGCGATGGTCGACCGCACCAGGAAGGGAGGAGCCGAAATAGTAGCGCTTCTTAAGACCGGAAGCGCTTTTTACGCCCCCGCGGTAGCCGCGGTGGAAATGGCCGAGGCAATCATAAAGGATAAGAAGAAGGTACTGCCCTGCTGCGTTTACGCGGACGGACATTACGGAGTGGAAGATACGTTCGTGGGTCTTCCCGTAAGGCTCGGCTCAGAAGGGGTTGAGGAGATAATAGGGGTTGAGATTTCCAGTGAGGAGATGGAGGCTCTGCACGTCTCGGCGGGCAAGGTGAAAGAGCTTTGCGAAATAATTGACGGAATGGGGATCCTCTAGGGTTCCGTTTACATTCCGCTCCCCGGCGCCGTTTATGATCTCGGACGGACGCTCCGGAAATATTTTTTGGAGGTTTCTACAATATGGCTAACGGTACGGCGAGCAAGGCGCTCACCATGAGAAAGGATACGTGGTGGGTGGAGCCTCTCATAACCGGGGTGGTGCTTGGGGCTTTCGGAATCTACTCCACGTGGAGGGCTCTTTCGAACCAGTTTTTCTACACCGAGCCCTACCTCTCGCCTTTTTATTCCCCGCTTCTGCTCTTTGACTGGTGGCCGGCTTCCCCGGCAATACTTATTCTCTGGGCGCCGCTTGGATTCCGAGCGACCTGCTATTACTACAGAAAAGCATACTACCGGGCGTACTTCTTCTCGCCTCCGGGCTGTGCGGTAAAACCGGTCGGCAAAAGGGGCTCCTACAGCGGAGAGTCAAGCTTTCCGTTCATCCTGCAGAACATCCACAGGTTTTTTCTCTATGCCTCTATAGTCATTCTGCTGTTTTTGTGGATTGACTCGTACGAAGCCTTTTTCTTCCATGACGGGGCCGGAGTGGGCGTCGGGACCATAGTTCTTACCGCAAATGCGTTTTTGCTTACCATGTATTCGTTTTCCTGCCACTCGTTTCGCCACCTGATGGGAGGGAATCTTGATGTGTTCTCAAAGTGTCCGACCCGCTTTCGTCTTTGGGGCGCCATAAGCGTCCAGAACGAAGTACATATGAAATGGGCGTGGACAAGCCTTGTTTTCGTGGCTCTAACGGACCTTTACGTGTTCCTGGTAGCGAACGGAACAATCACTGATCTGAGGTTGATATAGACGTGGAAAAATACGAAACACACACTCATGACGTTATAGTTATCGGCGCAGGCGGGGCCGGTCTTCGGGCCGCCATCGAATCTTCCGCAAAGGGCGCCTCGACCGCACTTATATGTAAATCCCTGCTCGGCAAGGCCCACACCGTGATGGCCGAGGGCGGCGTTGCGGCAGCTTTGGCAAACGTTGACACAAAGGACAACTGGGAAACCCACTTCAAGGACACCATGAAGGGCGGGAAGATGCTTAACAACTGGCAGATGGCCCTTTATCACGCGCAGGAGGCTCCCGAGAGGGTGAGGGAGCTTGAGTACTGGGGAGCGCTTTTTGACAGAACTAAAGAGGGAAGAATAAATCAGAGGGCTTTCGGCGGACACACCTGGAAGAGGCTTGCCCACGTGGGCGACCGGACCGGTCTTGAGATGATAAGGACCCTCCAGGAAAAGGGAATACACTCAGGCATAGACGTCTACATGGAATGCACGATAACCCATCTCGTAAAGGACGGAGACAGGGTTGTGGGAGCCTTCGGCTACTGGAGAGAGAGCGGAAAGTTTGTTCTTTTCCGCGCAAACGCCATTGTTCTTGCAACGGGTGGGGTGGGAAAGGCCTACAAGTACACCTCGAACTCCTGGGAATACACCGGCGACGGTCACGCGATGGCATATGAGGCCGGAGCCGAGCTTATAGACATGGAATTCATACAGTTCCATCCCACGGGTATGGTCTGGCCCCCGAGCGTGAGGGGAATACTGGTTACCGAGGCGGTGCGCGGTGAGGGAGGCATTCTCACAAACAGCGAGGGCGAGCGCTTTATGGAGAGATACGACCCCGAACGCATGGAGCTCTCAACCCGCGACGTGGTCGCAAGATCCATATACACGGAAGTTGAGCAGGGCCGCGGTTCTCCCCACGGCGGAGCGTTCCTTGACGTCTCGCACAGGGGAGCCGATTACGTAAAGCGAAAGCTTCCCAGCATGTACCACCAGTTCATGGAGTTTGCCGATATAGACATAACGAAAGGACCGATGGAAGTGTTCCCGACCACCCATTACGTGATGGGCGGAGTCAAGGTCGAGGGAGATACCTGCTCGAGCACCGTTCCGGGGCTATTTGCCGCGGGCGAGGTCGCAGGAGGAATGCACGGCGCAAACCGTCTAGGCGGAAACTCCCTCTCTGATCTTCTTGTTTTCGGGAAAAGGGCGGGCGAGGGAGCAGCGGCTTACGCAAGCGGAAAATCCCACGCACAGATACCCGCCGAGCTCGTTGAGGGATACGCAAACGAGCTCAGGGAGCCTTTTAACAACACCCAGGGAGAGAACCCCTACACGATCCACCAGGATCTCCAGGACGCGATGCAGCTCTACATAGGGGTGTTCCGCACGGAAGAGAACATACAGAAGGGCATAGACGAGATAGAGGGACTGAAGGAGAGGGCGAAAGTACTCAAGATAGAGGGCTCGGTGATGTTTAACCCGGGATGGCATCTCTGCAGGGACCTCAGGTCGATGCTGATCGTTTCGGAGGCGCTCGCGAGATGCGCGCTTGCGAGAAAGGAGAGCAGGGGAGCTCACAGCCGGGTCGACTTCCCTGAGAGCGACGACGAGAAATGGGGCAAGCTCAATTTCATTGTCTCCATTAAAGACGAGGCTATGGACGTCGCAACGCGGCCGATCACGGAGATGCCCGAGGAGCTTTCGAAACTGTTTACGGAGGATAAGTGATGTCGGTAGCCAAGCTAAGAGTTTTTCGCGGAGATTCCCAGGGTGGAGAGGAAAAGGAGTACGAGGTCCCGGTAGATGAGGGTATGGTGGTCCTCGACGCGCTTTTCTACATACAGGCTAACTACGACGGCGACCTGGCGATAAGATGGAACTGCAAGGCGGCCAAGTGCGGTTCCTGCAGCACCGAGATAAACGGAAAACCGAAGCTTGCCTGCAAGACCCGCATGGACAGTTTCGCCGAGGGCGAAACGATTACCGTCTACCCGATCAAGGCGTTTCCAGTGATAAAGGATCTAGTGACCGACGTTTCGTGGAACTACGAGGTAAGCAAAAAGATTCCTCCGTTTACCCCTGCAGAAGACACCGAGTGGGTCATGTACCAGGAGGACGTTGAGAGGGGACAGGAATTCCGCAAATGCATAGAGTGCTTTCTGTGCCAGAACGTCTGTCACATACTTCGCGACCACAACAGAAAAGACGCGTTTGCGGGGCCGAGGTTCATGATAAAGATCGCCGAGCGGGAGATGCATCCCCTGGATGTCCTTGACAGGAGGGAGTTTGCGCGCGAGGAAGCGGGGGTCGGCTTCTGCAACATCACGAAATGCTGCACGGAAGTGTGCCCCGAGGACATACACATAACGGATAACGGAATCATTCCGCTTAAGGAGAGGGTGGTTGACAAGTACTATGACCCGCTTTCCTGGCTTTTGAGGAAGATCAAGGGGAAATAGGAGAGGGCTCTAGATTGAACGTACACGAATACCAGGCAAAAAAGCTTCTCTCGGATTTCGGAGTGAAGGTTCCGGGCGGACAGGTCGTTTTCAGCGCGGATGAGGTGTCGGAGGTGCTCGATACCCTTAACTCTGCAAAATACGTGGTAAAAGCCCAGATTCACGCCGGCGGCCGGGGCAAGGGAGGCGGAATAAAGGTAGTTGACAACTCCCACGACGCTATGGAGGCCGCGGATGAGATAATCGGCATGAACCTCGTCACCCACCAGACGGGCCCCGAGGGCAAAACTGTTGGAAGCGTGCTGATCGAGGAAGCTTCCAGTATAGAAAAGGAGTTCTATCTCGGCATGGTGATTGACCGCTCACGGGAAAAAGTGGTCGTTATGGGAAGCCCCGAAGGCGGGGTCGAGATCGAGGAAGTGGCGGCCAGATCTCCCGAGAAGATAATCAAGGAGCACGTCGATATCTCTCTTGGCATCCAGCCCTATCAGTGCCGTAAAATCGCTTATTTCATGGGTCTTGAGGGTGGTGCCGTAAGGCAGGCGGTATCTTTTATCTCATCCCTTTACCGGGTCTTTATTGAAAAGGACTGTTCTCTCGCGGAGATAAACCCGCTTGTCCTTACCTCCGATGGAAACATAGTGGCACTTGACGCGAAAATTAACTTCGATGATAACGCTCTTTTCCGCCACCGCGACATCGCGGGGCTCAGGGACAGGGACGAGGAGGACCCGCTTGAGCTTGAGGCGAGCGACGCGGGGATAAGCTTCGTTAAGCTTGACGGGAACATAGGCTGTCTTGTTAACGGCGCGGGGCTTGCTATGGCCACCATGGATATTATCAAGCACCACGGCGGAGAACCTGCAAACTTCCTTGACGTTGGAGGAGGAGCTACAACCGAGCAGGTTACAAAGGCGTTTAAGATGATCCTGAGCGACGAGAACGTAAAGGCCATCTTCGTTAATATCTTTGGCGGCATCATGAAGTGCGATACCATCGCCGATGGTATCGTGGAGGCCGCGGGAGAGGTCGGAATAAATGTTCCCTTGGTGGTCAGGCTTGAAGGAACCAACGTTGAAGCCGGAAGAAAAATCCTTTCTAACTCGGGTCTTGACATCCAGACCGGAGCCGACATGAAAGAAGCCGCGTCCAAGGTAGTTGAGGCCGCTAAAGCTAGCTGATTCCAGCAAGTTACAACTACTACTTAATTTGTTTTCTATAGATATCTGTTTCCCTTAATAAAGTGTACATGCTGTAGAGAGGAGAGGGAGCTTCAGCAGAGCTACGAATGAAGTTTTGAATTGACGGTTGATTGGGAATTTAGAGGTTCACTGCTTATTACTCGATTTCAGTTCTACTATTTCTTTAAAATATTTGTTTTGTAATTTTGAATAGAACTGAGGTGCTACATGTCGTACATAAGCCAAGTGGCCTAGCAATGACATTTGTTCATCTTGTTCCAACTGCTTCTTTTTATACAGACTAAGTAACAACCGAATGTGATCTTTATGTTTTCTATGAATTGTTATATGTTCGTTAGAGCATATTCTCAAACCGGTGACCAAGGCGGAACCGCTGGTGCTGCTTCCCACTCTTGTTTTCTCCGGGTTTAACGACAGATTAGGAGATTTGGTTTTCTTGATTATTTCGTTAATTGCTTTGTAAATGTCTTTGCAGACGTGTTTTTTGTTCGTTGAAATTACTAAGTCGTCAGCGTAACGGGTGTAAATCACGTTTCCGTATTTATCATGGTCAGAAAGAAGATTTTCTATGTCATTATCTATCGTAAACATAACGGCGTTACTTATCATGGGTGAGCTAGGGTAGCCAATTGGAAGAGAATCATTTAAATAGAAGCATGTTTGGCGGATAAGATTTTCAGCATATACGGTTAGCTTCCAGTCCGGGGTTGTTTTTTCATACCATGCTTTGATGATAGGCCTGAAATCCCTCCACTTAATAGAGGGGAAGAAATCTTTGAAGTCCATTTTTAGAAAATATCGATTTTTTCTGTGCCTTTTTGCGTTCGACAGAATGGATTCTCCTTTAATGTACGCAGCCGACGACAGATGAACCGGCAATTCTTTAAAGACGTTAGCCATAAGCCAATATTGAATGGTTTTAATCTTTTTTGCGGGTTGATATATTGCTCTTCTTGAGTTCCCGCCTCTTTTATTGATGTAGAATTTCTTTACTTGGCTTCTTGAAGCAGCAACCGCTTCATCAATGAGATCTGAAGGAATATCCAAATCAGCCGAAATTTTCTTTTCAATGTCCATGTATCCGACCAGGACAAAACTTAAGCATGTAATTTCGGCAGGTTGAAATTAGACTGTTAGTGTCGAAACTGTACTTGTAATACGACTTTTTCAGAAGACTTTTGTAGAAGCCTTCTTTAGTCCTTTCTAAAAAATTAGCGGCTACCAGAATAGCCGCGTGCTCCTTTGCCTTGAAACTGTGCTTACCAAAAATTAGCAATAATATTTCTACCAATTCTATATGTTTCACGGGTCCGCTAAAATACACCAGATCATGCACCATCATTGCCGATTCTTT
>JAPOYE010000032.1 GCA_026706695.1 Candidatus Dadabacteria bacterium
CCATTATGGTGAACCCGATGAGAAGGAAAAGCAGGAAAAGAGGATATAGGGCGTATATCCACGTAAGTTTGTCTTCAAACTTAAGATGCATGAAATAAAGGGCGACGATCGATGCTTTTATCGACGCTATTACCATTGCTACGACGATATTGAAGTCGCCGAAATCGAACTTCGCGACGTAAACCGTAACTGCCGTCAGGACGAACAGTGCAAGGCATACAATTGTGTATACCCGAAGGCCGGTGTGATGTTCCTCAGTGTGATCGTGTGTGCTCATTTTCTCTCTCCGTCTACCCGATTAGGTACAATAGCGGGAACAGGTATATCCAGATCAGGTCAACCAAATGCCAGTAAAGCCCTCCGACCTCAACCGGGGTGTATCTGTTTCCTTCTTTGAATCTTCCCTGCTTGGCCATTATTATCAGGGCGAAAATTATGCCCATTCCCACAAACACGTGAAGCATGTGAAGTCCGGTCATCATGAAGTAAAGGGCGAAGAATATGTTCGTTTCAGGAAATATATGATGGTGGAACTTCGCACTGTACTCAAAGTACTTGTTTACCCCAAAAGCCGCTCCGCATATGAAAGTTACGGAAAGCAGTATCATCAGCCATTTCCTATTTCTTTTCTGCGAAGCCGACACCGCAAGAGCCATTGTGAAACTGCTGAAGATTAGCACTATGGTGTTTATGGCGCCCAGAGTCACGTCCAGTTTCTTGTGCGATTCGTAGAAAAGATCCGGGTACTTGGCCCTGAAAAGCGCGTACGCCGCGAAAAGTCCCCCGAAAAGAAGAATTTCCGTTCCGAGGAAAAGCCACATCCCGAATTTAGCCGCGTTGTGCGTTACGGCGTCTCCGAGCCCGTGTCCGTGCGCGTGGCTTTCGGCGTGTTCTACTGTGCTGCTCATTTTTTTGCGTTAGCCTCCGATCTATTTTTTCCCGTAAGAGTAAGTCCAGTCAGTTACAGTTGGTATTTCGTCAAAATTCTCATGTGGCGGCGGGGAAGGAACCTGCCACTCAAGAGAAAGGGAGCCGTAGGGATTTGACGATTCGGGCCGTCCTTTTTTCCAGAGCGGTATAAGCAGGTTCACGGTCATTATTAAAATCCCGAGCCCGAGTATCCATGATCCGTAGGTCGAAAGGGAATGATAGGATATGTACTCTTCAGGATATGTCGCATACCTTCTGGGCATTCCCTGGAAGCCCATGAAAAACTGCGGGAAAAACGTTACGTTGAATCCTACGAAAACCAGGAACCACGCAACTTTTGCGATCAGTTCATTGAATACCTTTCCGAACCACTTCTGATACCAGAAGTGAAGGGCTCCGAAAAATCCCATCACGGTTCCTCCTATCATCACGTAGTGCATGTGAGCTACTATGAAGTACGTGTCGTGCAGATGCACGTCAACGGCCAAGGCCCCCAGATAAACTCCGGTCAGTCCTCCGATCGTGAAAAGCACTATGAATGACAGTGCGTATAACATGGATGAGTGAAAATCTATTGATCCCTTGTACAGAGTTGCAGTCCAGTTAAATACTTTTACGGCTGTCGGGATGGCGACAAGCATGGTCAGGAATGAGAATATTGCCGCTGCCGTTTCCGATATGCCGCTTACGAACATGTGGTGCAGCCAGACGAAGAAGCTTATTATCGCAATCGCGAAGCTTGAATACGCGATTGCCTTGTATCCGAAGATGGGTTTTCTCGCGAAGACGGGGATTATCTCGGAGATAATTCCGAAGGCGGGAATAACCATTATGTAAACGGCGGGATGGGAGTAGAACCAGAAGAAGTTCTGGAAGAGTATGGGATCCCCTCCCTTGGCCGGATCAAAAAAGCCTATGTCAAACGCTCTCTCTGCTATAAGCAGAAGAAGCGTGATTCCCACAACCGGCGTTGCGAGCAACTGCAATATAGCGGTCGCGTAGGATGCCCATATGAAAAGCGGCAGTCTTGACCACGTCATTCCAGGCGCTCGAAGCTTGTGGATGGTCACTATGAAGTTCATTCCGGTGAGAATCGATGAGAACCCGAGGACGAAGACTCCCAAGGTTATCATTATTACCTTGGTGCCCGTCTGAATGCTGTAGGGAGTGTAGAATGTCCAGCCCGTGTCAGCCGGTTGGGCAAGCGCGGAAAGCAATATTGCCGTTCCGACAAGATATATCCAGAAACTCAACAGGTTTATTCTGGGAAACGCCACGTCCCTGGCCCCGATCATTAGCGGTATCAGGAAATTGCCGAAACTCGCCGCGATTCCCGGGACGATGAAGAAGAAAACCATCAGGGAACCGTGAAGCGTGAACGCTACATTGTACTCCGTTGCGGTTCTGAAGAAGTCAAGCTCGGGAGTCATAAGCTCGTATCTCATTCCCAGGGCCGCCAGGCCGGCGATCATGAAGAAAAACGAGATCGTAACAAGATAAAGGATCCCGATGCGTTTGTGATCCGTTGTCAAAATCCACGACTTTAAACCTTTCTGGGCTAAATACGGTATATGCTGGGTTTGAGTCATGACTCCGTTTGCCATCTTTTTCTCCTTGATATTGCTACTTCAACGTCTTTATATACTC
This sequence comes from Candidatus Dadabacteria bacterium, assembly GCA_026706695.1. Classification (NCBI taxonomy): domain Bacteria; kingdom Pseudomonadati; phylum Thermodesulfobacteriota; class Candidatus Dadabacteria; species Candidatus Dadabacteria bacterium. Next base: position 2,578 of record JAPOYE010000032.1, read on the forward strand.
GATAAGGGCGGTTACTTCATCCTCAGACAGTATACCTTTGAACGAAGGCATCGTTGGCGGGTAGCCCTCTACCATTTTTGCCTGGGGTTCATAAATTGATTCTCTGATATAGTTCTCGTCTACAAGAACCGATGAACCGTCTGCAAGTTTTTCTGTTTTCCCGTAAAGGTTTTTGAAAGTTGGCCCTATGACTTCCTTGCCGTCTACGCTGTGGCACGCAAGGCAGCCCCTCTGGGAATGCAGTTCTTTTCCTCTCTCCGCCGGGGATACGCTGATTGCCGCCACGGCGGCCCCGTCTTCAAGTTCGTCTCCTTTTTCCCACCTTGTGAACGCCTCTGGACTCAGGACGTTTACCTTGGCAAGCATTTGCGAGTGCCCGGAACCGCAGTATTCCGCGCACAGAAGATCAAAGGTGCCGACCTTGGTCGGGGTGAACCAGAGCTGCTGGTAGCTGCCCGGAAGAATATCCTGTTTTACACGGAACTGCGGAACGAAGAAGCTGTGAATGACGTCCTCTGATCTCATTATTAGTCTTACGGGTTTGTTCTGCTGCACGAAGAGTTCATTCAGCGATTTTTTTCCGGTGAAATACTCAAATTCCCAAAGCCACTGCTTTGCCACGACGTTAACTTCGATCGCTTCTGGAGGCGGATTGCGAAGTTCCTTGAAAGCTATCCATCCCCATGCGAAGATGACCATGAGCAGTATGGTCGGGATTATGGTCCAGATGGTTTCAATGACCGGGTTGTGAGTTATGTAGGCGGTTTCCTGATCCTCGCTTTTCCGCCTGTACTTGATTGAGAAGGCTACGAGTACGGCCGAAATCAGGACGAAGAAAAATACTGATACGATTGTTACGAACAGGGTTATGTTATCAACGCTTGCTGCGAGATTTGAAGCTGATTCCGGTATCCAGGTGGACATTTATGATTTACAACCTCCGCAATAATTAATGGGTTTTTCTTTCTCTTCTCCACATCAGGCAGAGAAACGCTACGAGAACCGTAAGGGTTACCATTCCTCCCGCCTTGACGACGTTAAGAGCGGCAAGCGCATATCTTTTCCCCACAGGGTCAAACTGATAACAGAACATAAGCACTTTATTAAGCAGTTCCGAGGAACCTATCTTTCCCTCGGAAGCCTCTATTAGAGATAACTTGAAGTTGCGGGGATCATACTGAACTCCGTAGAGGTATCGCGAGATTGTCCCATCCGGCGTGAGTATGACTATTCCCGAAGGATGAGCGAACTCCTCGCCGTCTTTTTTGAAACGGAATCCCACTGAATCGGTAAGCCTCAGTATGTTTTCTGCAGTCGCTGTTAGAAAGTGCCAGTTTTTGGCCTCTTCAGCCCCGCCCGCAAGCGCTTTTTTGTATCTTGCGGATTTCTCGCCGATAACATCAAGGGGTTCTTCCGGGTCAAAGCTTACGGTCACCACGGTGTAGTCCTTCCCCGGCCTGAAAGCATCCATCTGGTTTATGGCTTCCAGAACTCCGTCTGTCCCAAGAAGGCAGAGTCTTGGGCATGTGAAGTAGGCGAGACTCAGAACCACCGGTTTTTTTTGCCCGAAAAAAGAGGAAATACTTACCGCTTCTCCGCTTTCCCCGCGAAATTCAGTGTCAAGATCTATGGAAGACGCAAGTTTCTCATCAAAACCTATTTCTTCTACGTCGTTTACGTTAGAAAGCGCCTGAACGTCCGATGTGAAGAAAGCCGGAACCGTGCTTGAGAGATACATAACACTGAGAAAAATGAAGAACCTCCACATGAAAGGAGCCGTTTTTTGGCTGTTTTCTTAAATGAAAATAATTGTTTGGAGGCTTCAGGGGAGAGGAACTTCCCCTTTCCCACGCCTCAAATAGGCGTAGATTCTATCTGATGTTAATTCTCTGTCAAGAATTCGTTTTCTTTACGCTTATTTGGGTTTTTCGGGCTCTGTTTATTTTTTTTCTCAGGCAAAGAACTATACCGATTCCGATGAAGGCAGTGAGGGTTGAAGAACCGCCGTAACTGATAAAGAAAAGAGGAGTGCCGATGATCGGCATAAGTCCTGTTACCATAGCGATATTTATCACGGCGTGCCAGAAAAACATGGCCGCGATTCCAAAGCATGCGATTATCGCAAAGCGGTCTTCTAGGGATGTTGCGATGTTAAGAATAAAAAGAATTATGGAGAAATACAGAAGAAGTATGAACACTGAACCCCGAAATCCCCACTCCTCGGAAATCACCGAGAATGCGAAATCCGTATGGTGTGCGGGAAGAAAGTTCAGGTTAGACTGCGAACCCAGAGAAAAACCTTTTCCGAAACCCATGCCGGAACCTATGGCAATCTGGGACTGAATCGAGTTGTAGCTTACACCAAAAGGATCGGTGGAAGTGTCCATGAAGGAATATATTCTCTCCTTCTGGTAGTCCTTGATCAGAAGATGCCAGGTCGGCACGATGGATATCAGCGCTATGATTATTATTCTAAGCAGCGCTTTTCTGCTGATTCCCATAAGCAAAACGATGCTTGAACCTATAAGAAGAATAGTGATTGCGGTTCCCATGTCGGGCTGGGCGGTTACTGCTGCGGTGGGAACAAGCAGAAGAGCCAGGGGCTTGAGAAGTTCGACCCAATTGTAATTTTCCTTTGCGGCCACATCGCTTGCGTAGTAATTGGCAAGCACCATTATTATGCCGATTTTAATAAATTCGGAGGGCTGAACGGAGACCGGGCCTATCTGGAACCAGCTTCTGGACCCCGATACCGTTTTCCCGAATACGAAAAGCAACCCCAGCAACGCGAGGAAAAACAGGTAGAAAGCAACCGAGTGGTTTTCCAGCGTAATGGGTCTTAAGCGACTAATAGCTGCCACAGTCAGAAATCCCGCGAGAACCCATATGAGTTGTTTCTTGAATGCGCCCAAGCCGGCCAACAGCGAGATGCTGTAGAGATTCATGAGTCCCGCAAAGCAAAGCAAAGCAGTCAGAAGCAGCAGCCAGGAGCGTCTACTCAGATTTGGCAATTCCAGTTTCCTCTCGTTCCTTCTTGAGTTTGAAATAGGTTTCAATGATTTTTTTTGCTATCGGGGCTGCGGCCACGCTTCCGCTTCCCCCGTTCTCAACGAGGACAGTTACGGATATTTCCGCCGAATCCGACGGAGCGTAGGATGTGAACCAGGCGTGATCCTGGAACCGTTTTTTGGTCGACTCAAATTTTGCCGACACGACCTGAGCCGTACCCGTCTTACCCGAGATGGATGTGATCTTTGATCTTGCGTAAATCCCGGTACCCTGGTGTTCGTTTACAGCGCCGTAAAGCGCTTTTTTCAAGAAAGATACTGATTTTGCGTCAAGGCGCTGAACTGTTCCGGTTATCCGTGGTGATTTTTCTTCATCCGTTTTTCTTATCTTCGGTTTGACTATAATGCCTCCGTTTGCTACTGCGGAAGTCATAACGTTTATCTGAAGAGGAGTTGCGGTAACGTACCCCTGACCTATTGCCAGAATTGCAGTTTCACCTGGGTACCAAGGTTCTTTTAGGTGCTTTCTCTTCCATTTCTTAGATGGGTTCAGTCCCCGTTTCTCGGGCAGTGCTATGCCGGTTCTTTCTCCAAGTCCGAATTTCTTCAGGTAGGTGTGAAGTCTCTCAACGCCAAGCTTCTGGGAAAGTTTGTAGAAGTATACATCACACGATTCGACAATCGCTTTGTAGAGATTTATATCCCCATGGCCTTCTTCGCGCCAGCAGTTAAAACGTTTCTTGTTTATAAAATAATGGCCCGGGCAGTATACGGACGACTTCGGATCAGCAGTTTTTTCCTCTAGCAACGCAAAGGCCGTGATTATTTTGAGTACTGACCCGGGTGGGTAGGTTCCTTGGGTTGAGCGATTTAGAAGGGAAAAAGATTTTTTCTTTTTTGTTTTTCTTCTTTCCTCAGGAGAAAGCTCCTTCGAGATGTGCTCGGGACGATAGGATGGACGACTTACCATCGCCAGAATCTCTCCGCTTCTTACATCCATTGCGACTATGGCCCCTTTCTCTTTACCCAAAGCGTCATAGGCGAACTGCTGCAGTTGCGCGTCAATAGTGAGGTGGATATCTTTTCCTTGGACCATTTCCCTGTTCTTGCGAGCTGGCAATAGTGTGGCAACAGAGTCTGAGATCACCTTTCCGTGTGCGTTTACCATGACGTATTCAAGACCGTTTGTTCCTCTGAGTTCGCTGTCAAAGACCTTTTCGACACCCATTTTTCCGAGTTCGTTCCCCGCCTTGATCCGATCGTAGGTTCTTACCTCTTCTGCGTCGGCGATTCCTGTGTATCCCAGAAGGACGGCAGCTGCCTCTCCATGCGGATAGAATCTCTTGTGCCCCACTTCAAGAAATATGCCCCCTAGCGTTTCCTTGTTTTTTTCGACCAGAAGAAGCTCCTCTCTGCTTATGTCCTTGGCGATTGTAACGGGATAGAAGCTTTTGAGGGTTTCTATTTTCCGAAGTTTTTTCAGGAGTTCTTTCTCTGGCACGTTTATTATTTCCGCAAGTTTTTCCGCGAGCTCCTCGACATCCGTTATTTCTCTCGGAAATACTCGTATGTTAAAAGACGGTTTGTTATAGAGAATTTTTTCGCCGTTTCTATCGAAAATCCGTCCTCTGGGCGCAGGAAGTTCAAGTGCCCTCAGGATATTTCTTTCCGAAAAATTTCTGTATTCCTCGCCCTTGTATATCTGGAGGTAGAACAACCTCCCCGAGAAGACGACAAAAAACAGCACGATTAGGGATGAGGCTATTGTGAATCTATGTTTTAGGAATCCCATCCAATTTCCTCAGAAGCATTATTATCGGAACGCCGACCACCGTATTAATGATAGCCTGATAAAAAGCTAGCTCAACACTGAGAAATGCCGCCTGTCCGCTGTCTTGTCTCAACAGAAGCAGTACCAGTAGCAGCAAGTGCATGAGCAGGGTTCCTATAAAAAGCGCCAGAGGTAGGAAAAAGAGGTTGTTGCGGTCGTAATTAAGATTGTGCATGTCCACTCGCAGAGTAAGAAACACGGCGAATCTTGTGATCGTATGGAGCCCCAAAGCTCCGGCCGAAAAGACATCCATTAAAAACCCGTTCAGCATGGCAAGTGTGAACAGATAAGGTATTTCGGTTCTGATTACCAAGCATATTATTAAGATCAGATTGAGATCGGGGGTGAACTTACCCAGAGAAGATGTCGGGATTACCGATGTCTGGATAATGATGAAAAGAAAAGAGCAGAGTAGGTAGAAAAGAAAAGAGAAGTTTATTCTCATCATATTCCAACTGGGTCCAGTTGGGGAGAGCTAATTGAGATGTATGAGCACCTCTTCAACCCTGCTCACATCGATTGCCGGTTTTATGATGGCCTTTTGAAGTCCTCTGTCCGGCTTAATTCTTGTTACGGTTCCTATAACAATATTTTTCGGGAAAACATTGTCTTTTCCGGATGATATGATCTTGTCTCCGACTATAATATCATCCTCTTGCTCAATGTACTTCATAACGTAATGGTTTCCCGCTCCGACAACTATACCTCGTACACGGCTCCTTTGTACAATTGCATCCGTCACGCTTGAGGGATTCGTCATTAGCATTACCATTGAGGTTTTTTCATTTACCGAGTGTACGGTTCCTATGGCCCTGACGTTGTTAAGCACCGGGGACCCTTTGTTTATTCCGGAAGACGACCCTTTGTCTATTATAAGGAAACTAGGCCCCACCAGCGAAGGACTGCTCCCTATGACCCTTGCTCCCACCACTTCTCCCTTAAGGGAACTTCTATAGTTAAGAAGACTTCTTAACCTTTCATTCTCAAGTCTTATTTCCGTTAGCATTAACTCTTGTGCTTCCATTTCCTGCAGCTGCGCTTTCAGGCGCGAATTTTCAACGCTTGTATCGACGAGGTCGATATAATGGTCCCAGTAGTATCTCACGCCATCTTTGACATAGTTTGCGAAAGCGCCAGAACCGTAGTTAATGTTAAGCATTAACTTTGTCGTGTAATTATTTTCTCTTTTTGCCAGATCCAAAGTGACGGGCAACAGATTAATTAGAGCAATTATGAGGATAAAGAACAGAAATAGCTGGTTTTTACTAAAAAACTTCTTCATTAAGTCTCCCTTCCGGCCGGAAATACTTAATTGATTCTCACAAGTGGCGAAAAAATCATCGTCCACGCTATAATAACAGCCACTGCAAGAAGTTAGGGGATGCTAGAACAAAAAATCCCTCTTGGTCAGAATAACACAAAACAATTCAGGTTGCAAGGGGGAAAAATCAAGACTCACGGTGATTCCGTGCATGTGAGTGGATTTTGGGGGTAATACCGGGGTGGAAGCAATTTTCGCAGACAAACTCCGGGTTTTCACCTCAAGATTCCCTGATTCCTGCCCAACACTCCTCCTTAAG
>JAPOYE010000033.1 GCA_026706695.1 Candidatus Dadabacteria bacterium
ACTAGAGTTTTAACCCATGCATCTGAATTGTCCCATAGAAGTCTCGACACATCCTGGTCTTTTGTATCGTCGGATGATTCCGCTGTTTCGCAACGCGCATAATAATTTCCACCTTGAAGCGGGTACTTGCTAGCGCACATCACGGAAGTTTGTGCGCCAAATATCGGGCGGAGCAAGAAAAGAGATGTGAGCGTGGAACAGATTCGGTTTAAAAGATACCCGATCTTTCCTTCAAATTCATCAGTCGGCGTAAGATTAGTCTTAACAGACCCGGGGTGCAGGGCTACCGATTGGAGGTTGTACTTTTTGGCAAATCGTCTCTGTATCTCGAAAGTAAGGTGAATTAGTGCTAATTTTGACAGCGCATAAGCGTCCCAGGAGTGGTAGTCTCCATCATCGTTGAACATGTTCTTGTTTTTCACTCTGTCGTGCAAGTGGGAAGTCACGTTGACGACTCGCGCGTCTCCGCTTTCCAGACCGTTCTGCTTGAGAACTGGAAGCAATAAGCTCGTCAGGTGAAAAGTTCCGAGGAAATTGGTTCGCCAGTGAATTTCGAAACCGTCCTTTGTCAGGGGCGGTTTTTTTCTCGGATTAAGAATGTTCTTGTGAATCCCCGCGTTATTGACAAGTACGTGCAGCCGGTCGTTGTAATTTTTCCGGTACCACGTCGTGAAATCATTAACGCTGTCAGCATCGCACAGGTCTAACCCGTGGGCCGTAATCTTCTTTTCATCAGCGCCAATGATTCGCAAGTCTCCCCTCAAGGAGCTTTCCATCAGTTCAATATCGTGAATACTGGTGACAACGACCGTAGCTCCCCAGCTTGCAAGGATCCTGGCCGTTTCGTAACCAATTGAATTAGGAGCGGCGCCTGTCACAATGACGTTCCGACCTGACATATCAACTTCTTCCGCCATCGGTTTACTCGTAAACAACCGCAGGATATGAGTTACGGATTTTGAGAACGTCTTAGGCATATGGGAACAATATTATGTATAAAGTGTGGTCTCGCGTACAGCTGATCTTTATATAACACAAACGCGCATCTCTCGTGCTTGCCTGGCCAGCTGCTACGCCGGTTACAGGACTCACTCTCGGGAATTAGCGACCAGGGGCTCGCTTGCTTCCCACAGCCTGGTTCCGTTTTCCTCATCCAGTGCCGCAGGAGACACGGACTTTCGCTGCATTAAATGCAGGTAGATACCTGTTTCGGTACCAGCTTCTTCCGCACAGCACAAGTAGATTACCGGCCCGATAGCTTCTTCCGGGGACTGAAAAAAATATCTTAGCAACGGGTTAACTATGGGTTTCAGGATCAACGGCGTTTCCCGTGAAATGTTCGTAGCAACGCCTCCGGGACACATTGAGTGAACCGCAACTTCAGTTTTGCCGCCCGTGTTCAGACGGCGTGAGAGTTCAGTCGCAAACGTACATAAAACAAGTTTGCTGATACCGTAATACTTGAAGCTATCTCCGAGCTCATAGTCGGTAAATTCCCCGAGGCGGTCGAAATCGATAGTATGAGAGGATCGATGGGACTCGGATGAGACGAAGATAATTCGCGGCGTTTTTCCAGTTTGGCTGGATGGACAGATCACGCCGTCTTTCAGCCACTGGTCAATCATGATGCGATTCGCAAGGAAGTGAACCGTAAACATTGTTTCATAGCCCTGCGGTGTTTTAGTTGCCTTTCTGAGCGCCAGGCCTGCGTTCAGAACCGCAATATCAATTTTGATGTTGCGGTTACTCAGACTATCGCAAAGACGGTGTACCGACTGAAGATCCGAGAGGTCTACTTCCATCATTTCCACGTTCTCGGAACCGGACAGTTTCTTTATTTCGTCGCATGTTTTCGTATGACCGGGTCGACAAGCTAAAATCATGTTTGCGCCTCGCCTCGCGAGCTCAGCGGCGGCGGCTTTGCCAAGCCCGCTGTTCGCTCCGGTTATCAGACAGGTTTTGCCATCGATACGCAAGTGTTCTGGAACAGGGTTCACTTCCGATACCTTGGGTTGCGCCAGATCTCGAATTGCGATGATTATAGCGTCTATGAAGGAACCGTCTCCCATTTGGTTTGTTTTTCGTTTCATGGCGAGTTTCTCCGTACTGTTTTTCGGTTTTTTGTAGTTGCTTGAATTTGCATAGGCTATTCGAAAGGAATTTCATATTTCTCGCGATAAAAAGAGAAATAATCTTCAATAATTTCCTCGCTCAACCCGAAATCACTTAAGTGATAGACGTGCCTGCCAAAGCGGTTTTGCGGATTTCTTTTCATAAAAGTCCTGGCTTGCTGCACCGCTTCGGCATCAAAATCGACCCCCGCCTTCAGATAAATCCGGGGAAGCTCGGTAATCGGGTCCTTCATCAGGTCGTAGTACGAAACGTCGACGAATCGGTCAGCATCTGCTTTGTCTCGGGACTGGATGGTTAACTCGACCATCCTGCGAGCCTTTCTGGACCAGTGTCTCGCGATTTCCCTTGGGTCCACGTGGTCGCTGAATATGCCGCGGTTGTGAGCAACCATGCTGCAGAAAGAAGGCATGGTTTTTCGAGGGTCGCGGTGGGTCTGCACGACTATTGCGGTTGGGAAAACTTTAAGAAATACATCCAGATATTCCATGTGATGCGGCGTTTTAAGCACCCAGTTACCGCCGGGGCGTTGCCAGCACAGAATCTTCAGCACCTTACGGAAATATTCATAGGTCTGCGTATGGTCCTGTTCCTCCAGCCACCGGGAATAACTCGGCACGTGCATTGTGGCTTCTGGGGCCTGGCTCATAAAGTTCAGATCAAGAAGCATTACATCTTCTTCCGGCTCATTATGGTCAATAGGGTGAACCGCCATGAACTGCGGGGACAAATACGAAATCAGTCGTTGTGCGAGGACTGCATGCGCATTTCGAGTGACCGTTCCCTTGGCTTTGTTGCTTGGGGGTAGCGGGTTGAGTGCTTCTGTGCCCGACACGCCTCGAATACTCGGATGAGAATTCAGCAGCCTATGCAATACTGTCGTTCCACTGCGCTGCAATCCCGTGATCAGGATAATTTTTCCCAAATTGATGTCATTTATTTCAGGGTGCTGTTTTAGCAGTTCTTCAATTCGCAAGCGATGAGCCAGCGCGCTTGTGAGTCGAATTTTTTGTATCAGCCTGCCGGTTGGGGTAAGCTCGGCTTCTTCATTAATCGAATTTATGAGAACTTCCAACGCCTCAAAGTGACCGTCGTCACCAAAATCCTCAAGCCTCGTTTTTCGAATCGCGCTGGCGGTGAGCTTTTCAATATTCAAAGAATTCGACAATCCAAGGTTTTCACTTAGCTTCCCGACGGAATTGAAAATCTTAACGGGAAAAGGACGGTAGGGATTTTCGTAATCTGTAGAAGTTACCAGGTTCTTTTCGGTCATAGCATTTGTTGCTTAAGGTCAGTTAACTTGACCAATCTGGTCCGTGGTTGGGGATGTTCCTTCGCGCGCACCCACCTGAAGCACATAGTGCCGGAAGAATGTCCGGCTGTCTGGAGCCAGTTGGGATGGCCGGGATCCCCGTGAGCTACCACCAGACGCACGGAACCGTCATCTTCATAATGGGCAAGATGTTTGTTAGTGTGTATCGTGTGATAGCGGTAGTCCAGCGATTCCATCCAGTAGTTGTTTAGTTGGAAGTTCCAATGTTCGCATTCCGGCGGCGTTACTTCTATCAAAAGTGCTTCGTCTTCCGCCACTTTCCAATGACTGTGGTAGTAAACGATATTGGGATCACCCCCGGCGGCCAGTGATACTTCCGGATCAAACATCGGCAGTTCGTTGGTGTGCTTTTGAAAATCCCGAGCCCACTTGGCAAACAGTAATGGCGCGCCTGCCACGAGCGTTCCCGCAGTTTTTAACCCTTCGTCGAGCTGTTTCGGCGTCAATGGAGAGGGTCGGCGTTCATCTTCGGAACAATTGATCCGTTCTATTCGCAAGTCTGCTGGAGTTTCTGTTTCGCGATCAAGGAAAGTCTGACGTACCACTAATGTGCCGGTTTCTGGCGTCATAGGAAGCCAGTTCTTAATTTGAGGTTTGCAACTGAGTATCAGTTCAAAGTACCCGTCTTCATCGATTTCTATTTGGTCAGACTCTATATGCCCTGTTGGAGGCAGCCCTCGTCCTTGCCCATAGTTGCCGGATTGAGTGCCAAAGCTTAAGTATGCGATATTATTGCGCCGCCCTGTGATTTTGTATTCATACTCGCCGCTCAGGGCTGCTGTCTGGTAGAAGTTATCAGGATTGTCTGCACCTAGTTTGGTTGTTTCGTTGACTACGCGATGAAGTACAGGGGCTTTCGGGTCGGCATGCTCGATAAATGCCATCAGTCCGGCCCGGGCGATGCGGCTTAAGTACCGATACCCTTCTGCCTGATTGAATGCGTCTCTAGGTGCCTTTGGGAAGTTTAAAGCTGCCCCCGCAGCTTTTAAGGTATCGCAGAACTCATCCCAGGACTTTCCGCTGACTACCCGCTGGGCGGCCAAGTCGGCTTCCGTTTTGCCGCGCAGCTTCCGGATGAAAAGAGATATCCGTCGAAACAGGGCGAGAAGACGGATCGCGAATTTTCGCATGGAGTACCTCCAGGCAGAACTGATCTTATCGCTTGCAGATGTGTTTTTCGGTATTTTCCGGCACAGGTTTTGTCCGAGAATAACAACTCGTTTTATCCTGTAATTACTAAGCAAATGTATAAGACATACGAAAAATGGCAATTGTTTTGTCATAAAGACTGCGGAATAAAAGATCCTCGGGCCGCTGAATATATACGGAATTGAAAGAAAAATGTATGATGAATACGTGAGTTCAGGATGCTTAGAAATTAGTTTTGAAAGGGAGAGTATAGATGTCTCTTGCAGAAATTGACAAGCACATTCAGGGTCTCTATGAAGAATGGTCTTCGCTGCAACCTCTCAGCCGTGAGAATGACGAACGGCTTTGGGAGAAAATCCGGCTTGAATGGAACTATAACTCCAACCGTATAGAGGGCAATACTCTGACCTACAGCGAGACGGAACTTCTGCTTATCCACGGGCGCGCCGAGGGTGGTCATCCCCTGCGCGACTACGAGGAGATGGAAGCCCATAATGTGGGAATAAGGAAAGTGAGAGAATTTGCC
>JAPOYE010000034.1 GCA_026706695.1 Candidatus Dadabacteria bacterium
ACGGTAAAGCGTCTTACCCCTTCGGTCGTTAATATAAGCACGACAAACGTAATAAAAACTTCGCCGTATCAGGATGAGTACTTCAAGAAATTTTTCGAAAAGTTTTTCTCCGACCAGATGCCGGGGAGGGAGTTCAGGAACAAGGGACTGGGTTCCGGCTTCATAATGAGTTCCGACGGCTACATAATTACTAACAACCATGTAGTGAGAAGAGCCGAGGAGATCGAGGTGATACTCGAAGGCGGCAAAAAATACACTGCCAAGATAGTCGGCACCGATCCCGTGACGGATCTTGCCCTGCTGAAAATCGATCCGGAAGAGCCTCTTCCCGCTGTGGAAATGGGTGATTCCTCGACCCTTGCCATAGGAGACTCGGTGTTTGCCATCGGAAACCCTTTCGGCCTGGGTCACACGGTCACCGCCGGGATAGTCAGCGCGAAGGGAAGGGCTCTTGGAATCGGGCGATACGACAACTTCATCCAGACCGACGCGGCTATTAACCCTGGAAACAGCGGCGGACCGCTTTTTGACTATGAGGGCAAGGTGATAGGCGTGAACACCGCGGTCATGGCCCGCGGCCAAGGCCTCGGTTTCGCCATACCGATAAACATGACGAAGACTGTCGTTGAGCATCTCAAGGTTCATGGAAAGGTCATCAGGGGCTGGCTTGGGATAATGATTCAGGACATAACCCCGGAAATTTCCGAGGCCCTCGGGATCAACCGCGACAAGGGAGGGCTCGTATCCGAGGTCAAGGAAGGAAGTCCGGCGGACAAGGCGGGCATCAGAAGGGGAGACGTTATTGTTTCCGTGGGGAGCGAGAAAATTCCGGACGCCGCTACGCTTGCAAGGAAACTGGCGCTTACCAGGCCCGGGGTTGATACGAAATTCGTGGTGCTTCGAGACGGGAAGGAGAAGATCTTTACCATAAAGCTTGTCGAACATCCCGAGAACGAGAAAATCGAGGAATCTCCCGATAAGCTGAAAACGGAGGAGGAACTCGGCATTGAAGTGAGCGAGATAACCGAGCAACTCAGAAACCGGTTCCAGATCAAGGCCTCGGGCGGAGTCATTATCGCAAGAGTTGCACGCGGGAGCCTCGCCTCCGAAGCAGGGTTTCTCCCGGGCGATGTGATAGTGGAGGTAAACGGAGATGCAGTTGGCGGACTCGATGAATACCATGGAGCGCTTGAGAAGCACGGTTCTGGTGGAACCCTGCTTTTTCTTGTCGAGCGCAAGGGAAGGACAATATATCTTGGCGTAAAGATGGGGCGCGAGTGATGATAGAGGAAAAACTCGCAGAACTTGGAATAGAGCTTGCAGAGGAAGTTCCGGCTTTGGGAAGCTATGTTCCCGCTACAGTGTCGGGCAATCTAATTTTTGTATCAGGTCAGCTTCCCGTTGAAAAAGGAAAGCTTCTTTTCATGGGCAAGGTGGGATCCGATCTTACGGTTGGAGATGGCTACGAAGCGGCCAGGCTCGCGGCGATAAACGGCCTTTCCGTGATCAGTCATACCTTGGAAGATCTTCGCCAGCTAAGCAGGATCGTGAAAGTGACGGGTTACGTGGCAAGCGCCCCCGGATTTACGGAACAGCACAAGGTGGTTAACGGCGCCTCAGAACTTTTTTCCGACATACTCTCCGAGAACGGACGCCACGCGAGGGTCGCGGTGGGGGTTCCTGCGCTTCCGATGGATTCCCCTGTGGAAATTGAAATCATAGCCGAGTTCTCGCACGGCTACGATTTCTGAGAAAATTGGGGGTTTTGCCCTGATGTTTCCCATATATCTTTATTCAGACAGTCCCTCGCAATCGCTCGTCATGCGGGGCGTGACGGATTTTCTCACGGATCTGGGTCTCTCGGTTGAGTTTCGCGGGGACTTCCTTGCCTATCTCTCGCTTGCGGCCGAGGAGGTGGCTGAACTTGAATCCTTTCTCTCAAAAGCCAGGGTTTTTGACATTGAAACGCCTGTTGACTTCTTCGAAACTCATCTGCCGTCCGAACCGTTTGAAAAGGAGTTTTATGACGGTTTTTGGGTTCAGAGAATATTCTCGAGATTTTTTCTTAGAAAGCATCCCGGCGAACTTGCGGAAAACGGCTTTCACGCAGTTATCACGGGCAGGCTGCTTGGTACCTACGGATCCCGGAGATACCACGCGAGGGTTATAATCTCGGGATTTCCGTCCTTTATTTCAACCTCGGGACTTGTGGAAGGTCCGGCAAGGCCTAGGGAGTATTATTTTCTCAAGGCGGAGTTTACCCGTTCGGGAAAGAATCTCTCAGAGCTTGACGAGGCGTTTCGGGGAAAGTTCGTTGATTACGAAGACGAGAGGATAACTAAGATAACAGGCCCCTACATACTTCAGCCTCTTCTGCACCATTTCTCCGGGAAGGAATTCTGCCAAAACGGCAGATGCGCACTTTTTAATTCCCACTGGCAGAAAGAAGTTCTCGATATACAGTACTCGGGCTTTTTATGCACCGAGTGCGAGAGCGAAATAAGAAAAATAGGAAAAAGGCGGTAGAAGCTGCGCCCCGCTACGCTGTAATGAACAGGAAACCGTCCCGGTTTCTAATCCATTTCATCAAGTATGTTTATAGCCACTTGGGCTACCTTTTTCCCGGAAAGTAGCATCCCGCCGAAAGTGGGCCCCATCCTCGGAAGCCCGAAGGTGGTGTTAACCGCCATTCCGCACGCGAGCAGGCCGGGATGTACTTCTCCAGTGTATTCAACGAGCGCTTCTTCCGATTTCTCGACCCACATCGATCCGTGACCCGGAAGTTTTCTGTAAAGGCCCTGCTGAGATAGTCTGGAAACGCAGTAGGCGTCGTGCCCTGTGGCATCTATTACCAGTTTTGATTCTATTGCTACGGGGTCAAGGCAAGTTATTTCCTTGGGCATGTTTGCGATGGGCGTCCAGTTGATCACTATCCCCGCGACTCTTCCGTTTTCCCTGTAAACCAGATCGTCAAACAGCGTCATGTTCCTCACTTTCGCCCCGGCCTCACACGCCGTCGCTATCAGCTTCGAACAGGCGTAAGGACCGTCGGCGACGAAAAGTCCTTCTGTGACCTCTTCATACGGCACTTCAATCTCGTCAAGAACTGTTTGCCCCGGGGCGCGTACGGTGACCTTGTTCATCAGGTATCCGCCGATCCAGAACCCTCCTCCTAGGTAATTCATTCTTTCAACGAGCAGAACCTTGTACTTTCTTTTCGCTATGTCCTTTGCCGCCACGAGCCCGCTCGGCCCCGCACCGACGATTATGACGTCGCTTGTAATGTATTCGCTGAATTCATCCGAGAATCCTTCAACGATGGCCCTGGTGACCTCTTTTTCTCCTATCGGTGCGAACTGGGGGGTTTTTAAACTGTCTGACATGTGATTTTCCTCCGGAAAATGTCAATAAGGTTCTGCTTTTTACTCCTGTTCTTCTTCCTTCACGACGTTCACTGTTACCTGCTGTGTTACGTCCGTGTGGAGTTTAAGTGCAACTGTGTATGTTCCAAGTTCCTTTAAAGTTCCGTCAAGCAGTATGTCCCTTCTTGAGATCTCGAATCCTTTTTCCTCGAGCGCGTCGGAAATGTTCTGCGAGGTAACTGACCCGAACAACCTGTCTCCCTCCCCGGCTTTGGCGGATATGGAGATTTCAAGACCTTCGAGTTTTTCGGCAAGCGTTTTGGCATTCTCAAGGACTTCGGTTTTGCGCAGTCTTATGGCTTCTATCTTGCTTTTCCAGGCCTTAAGGTTCGATTCGGTTGCCTTTACAGCGAGCTTGCGGGGAAAAAGATAGTTCCTCGCCATCCCGTTTTTCACTTCTTTTACGTCTCCGACGACTCCTACGTTTTCCACATCGGAAATCAGAATTACTTTCATTGTTTACCTCCGCGCATCGGTTAAGCGGTATCCGGGAATCACTTGTGGGTTACCGTATACGGCAAAAGCGCCATGAAGCGGGCTCTCTTTATAGCAATCGCCACCTTTCTCTGCTCCTGCCTGGAGAGCCCCGTGTTTCTCCTGGGCAGTATTTTTTTTCTCTCAGTTATGAACTGCGAGAGAAGTTCCGTGTCCTTGTAATCTATCTGCTTGCCTTCCTTGGCAAGATCCCTGGGCTTCTTTCTGCGCGAGTAAAACCTTCTTCCGCCTCCCCCTCCCATTGGTCTTCTGCTCATGACTGGTCGCCTCCTTGGGTCTTTTCTTCGTCCCCCTGGGGCTGTTCCACATCTCCTTGGGACGGTTCTTCGCTTTCCTGAACCTGTTCAGCAGCTTCTTGAGGCTGTACTTCGTCTCCCTGAATCTGTTCAGCGGCTTCCTGTGGAGGCTCACCGTTGCCTTCGGCCTGACTTTCAGACTCTGAGGAAGGGGACTGAAAAGCGCTCTGGTCCTCTTGCTCGGATGGTTGCGGAGGAACGTTCATCCCACCGCCCGCAGTTTTCTGTTCCTCCTCGATGTACTTTACGGTCATGAACCGCAGAACATTGTTTTTCGAGAGGTTAAAATATCTTTCTATGTCCGTTACGGCCTTGGATTCAGCCGCGTAAACGGCTATGTAGTAGGTGCCTCTGGTGTAATTTTCTATTCTGTACGCGAGATCCCTTTCGGCCCATTTTTCGGATTTTATCATCTCCCCGCCGTTTCCGGCCACGCTCTGCTCGACCCTGTTCTGGATCGTAAGAAGGTCTTCGGGGGATATATCTGGTCTTACGAGATAAAGCGTTTCGTACTTCTTTGGCTCTATAGCCATCTTTACTGCCTCCTGTTGTGGTCTTAGGCCCCTGAACATCGTTGCTTTGAAGTCAGGAGCAACAGAGGAGACTACTATACCGATTTTCGATAACTGTGCAAATACGGGTGGAAAAAAACGGGCTGGGGGATCATGACCCCCCAGCCCGCAGGTAAAGCGTCCGTTTTATATTATAAGAAGAGGAGCTACGACAAGCGATACTATGGACATCAGTTTGATCAGGATGTTCATAGCCGGTCCTGAGGTATCCTTAAACGGATCTCCTATCGTATCTCCGACGACGGCGGCTTTGTGTGCCTCCGATCCTTTCCCCCCCAGGTTGCCTTCCTCTATGAATTTTTTCGCGTTGTCCCATGCTCCGCCCGAGTTCGCCATCATAAGCGCGAGCATGACTCCCGCCACAACGGCACCTGCGAGAAAACCTCCGAGGGCTTCCTCTCCAAGGGCAAAACCTATTACGAGCGGCACCACTACGGCGGTAATGCCCGGCAGTATCATCTCTTTTAGGGAAGCGTCTGTGCTTATCTGAACGCACCTTGAGTAATCCGGCGTGGATTTTCCTTCAAGAAGTCCGCTTATCTCCCGAAACTGCCTTCTTACTTCCTCAACCATCTGCTGCGCCGACCTTCCCACGGAACCCATGGTCAGGGCGCCTATAAGAAACGGTATGGTTCCTCCCACGAGCATCCCCGCCACGACCTTGGGCTGGGTAATGTCGATTGAAGAGAGCCCCACGGCGTTTGTGTAGGCGGCGAAAAGCGCCAGGGCGGAGAGGGCCGCGGAACCGATGGCGAATCCTTTTCCGATGGCCGCGGTGGTGTTGCCTAGAGAATCGAGCTTGTCCGTGATCTTTCTTACGTCTGTGCCGAGTTCCGACATTTCCGCGATGCCGCCCGCGTTATCCGCGACCGGACCGTAGGCGTCAACCGACATCGTTATTCCTATGGTCGCGAGCATGCTGACCGCGGCTATTCCTATTCCGTAAAGCCCCGTGAGCCAGTAGGACAGGACTATCGTCACCGCGATTATAAGCACGGGGTAAGCCGTGCTGTACATTCCCACCGCGATTCCCTCGATTATGTTGGTTGCGACTCCCGTCTCGGAGGCGTTGGCTATCTTCCTGATCGGCGGTCCCGAGGTGAAATGCTCTGTGATTTTTCCGATCAGTATCCCCGCGAGCAGACCCGCTATGGAGGTGATCCATATGCTCAGGTATCCCTGTGTTCCCATGGTGGGCAGGCTTTCCACCTGCGCCAGCCCGTAAAGTGCCAGCAGGGAGATTGCGCAGTATACGACCGCGGCGAATATCGTGGATCTCTCAAGCACGGCGCTCGGCTCTCCTTCCCTGAGCCACTCCACCGCCTTGGACCCGACCAGGGATGAGAGGCTTCCGATTACGATCAGTATCAGCGGGACCGACATCATGGCGAGCTGGTTTGTCGCCATGCTGGCCGCGATTACTACGGTGGCGATTACGGCTCCCACGTAGGATTCGAAAAGGTCGGCGCCCATTCCCGCCACGTCTCCGACGTTGTCTCCGACGTTATCTGCAATCGTGGCCGGATTTCTCGGATCGTCCTCAGGTATTCCGGCTTCCACCTTTCCGACGAGGTCCGCTCCGACGTCTGCGGCCTTGGTGAATATACCTCCGCCTATCCTCGCGAAAAGAGCCACGGTGCTGGCTCCCATTGCGAATCCGCCTATCATTCCTCCGAATTCCTTTAAGAACGCGGTAAAGGCAGATGCGTCCTCGGGCTTCGTCTGGAGGTCGATTCCCAGAAGGAAAACTACAGAGAGTCCCAGAAGACCAAGACCCGCGACCGAAAGCCCCATCACGTTTCCACCCCGAAAAGCTACTTCAAGGGCTTTTCCCTGTCCCTCGGTCGCTGCCGCCTGTGCCGTTCTCACGTTAGCTTTCGTGGCTGACTTCATGCCGAAAAATCCAGCTATAAGCGAACAGATCGCCCCGCCGAGATATGCGGCCCCGGTTTCAATTCCAAGAAACACCGAGAGCAGAACGAAGACAATCGCGGCGAAAAGGCCGATTATCCTGTACTCCCTTTTCAAAAACACCATCGCTCCCTCGTGAATCGCAGAAGCGATCTGCTTCATTTTGTCGTTTCCTTCAGGAAGCTTGTTTATCCCCCTGTATACAAATAACGCGTATAGGAGCACGATAAGACCTACCACGATTCCCGCAAGTCCTATATTGCCCGCCAGTACTTCACCCATACCCATTGGTAAATTCCTCCTAGTAGAGAATTGTTTTTTTCAGTTCAGTCGACTGTTAAATTTGTTCATCGCCGAGTCCACCCCGGCGCTTATTATCTCAAACGTCGCCTCGACCGCAGTCTCGACCATCTCCGCCGCTGTGTCTCTCTCATTTGAGGCGAACGTGGAGAGAACGTGATCCCGACCCTCTTTTTTCCCCAAGGGTTTCCCTATGCCGATTCTCACCCTGCAGAACTCCCCGGAACCCAAAGAAGCCATCACTGATTTTATTCCATTATGCCCGGCCGACCCTCCTCCCCTGTTCACCCTTATGTTTCCAAGAGGGAGATCGAGCTCGTCGTAGACCACGATTATCCGCTCAAGCGCTATCCTGTAGAACTCCTTCGCTTCGCGAAGCGCCTCGCCGCTTGCGTTCATGAAGGTCTGTGGCTTTATTATGAGCAGCTTCTCGTCCGAGTAGACCGCTTCTGTGCAGAGGCTTCTGAATTTCTTCTTCCCGATTTTTACTCCCAGGCGTTCAGCCACACGTTCAGCCGCGCAGAAGCCTATGTTATGTCTCGTGTTGTCGTAGGCGGAACCGGGATTTCCCAGGCCGGCAATCAGGTATCGCATGGATCTGGCAACTTATTCCTGGGCTTCCTCGGCTTCTTTTTCCTGTTCCTCTTCTTCTTCGTTCTCCACATCCTCTGTCGAGCGCTGCGCTATCACCTGGACGACTTTCTCGCTTGCGTCTCTGATCGGTTTTACTCCCTCGCCGAGTGAAAGGCCTCCTATGTCCACGAAACCCCCTATGCCGAGAGAGCTTACGTCTATTTCTATCGAATCGGGAATGTCGCCCGGCAGGCATTCAAGGTCAATGGTTCTCATCAGTTTTTCGAGCTTCCCCCCTGTTCTTTCCCCTTCGGATCTTCCCCGGGTGTTTACCGGAACCCCTACCCTGACGTTTTTTTTCATGTCGATAGCCAGAAAATCAAGATGGATCACCCTGTTTTTAATGGGGTCTCTCTGGATTTCCTTCACCATCGAGAACCTTTTCGCGGGGGCCTCGGAGCCTTCTATCTCAAGTTCCAAGACGGTGTTTATTCCGGCGTTGTTTGAAAGCGCCCGCTTAAGTTCGTCGGGACGCACCACAAGCGCTACCGGATTCTCCCCCTGTCCGTAAAGTATGGCCGGTATGTTTCCTTCCTTTCTTACTTCCCTGGCTCCGCTTTTGCCGATTCTTATTCTGGGTTTTACCCGAAGTGAGCTTTGTACCATGGTTTTTCTCCTGGATTTCGTTTAAGTGAAAAGTGCGCTTATCGATTCCCCGAGCGCCGTTCTCCTTATGGCTTCGCCGATAAGGTCGGCGATGCTGAGAACCGTGATTTTTTCACTTTTTTTCTGGTTTTCCTGCTGGGGAATGGTGTTTGTGATTATTACCTCGTCGATGTCCGAGTTGTTTATCCTGTCAAGAGCGGGTCCTGAGAGAACGCCGTGGGTGCAGCAGAGCGATACGCTTTTCGCGCCTTTGCTAAGAAGCACTCTCGCGGCTTCCGTGGCGGTCCCCGCCGTGTCCACCAGATCGTCGACTATTACCGCGTGCTTGTCTTCCACGTCGCCGATTATGTTGCTGATCTGCGCGACGTTGGGTGCGGGCCTTCTTTTGTAGCAGATGGCGATTTCGGAGTGGGTCCTGTCCGCAAACTCAGTCGCCCTCTCAACCCCTCCCGCGTCGGGGGAAACGATTACCAGTTCGCCGTTGGGGTACTTTTCCCGCAGGTGGTTGATTATCACGGGCGTGGCGTAGAGGTGGGTTACCGGAACGTCGAAAAACCCCTGTATCTGGCCGGCGTGCAGGTCCATGGTAACTATCTTGCTCGCTCCCGCCACGACTATCAGGTCCGCGGCGAGCTTGGCGCTTATCGGGGCGCGCGGCTGAACCTTGCGGTCCTGCCTTGCGTATCCGTAATACGGTATGACTGCGGTTATGGATCTTGCCGATGCCCGCTTGAGCGCGTCGGTGATCACGAGAAGCTCCATAATGTTCTCGTTCACGGGAGGACACGTGGACTGTATCAGAAACACGTTGGAACCCCTCACGCTCTCCCTTATGTCGACGAATATTTCCCCGTCGCTGAAGCGGGTTATCTCCATCTGCCCGGGGGAGACGTCAAGATAGTCGCATACATCCTCAAACAGGGGATGATTCGACATGCCGCTGAATATTTTCATGTGTTTTGATTCCATGGCGGACCCGAAAATATAAAAACCCTGTATTATAGAGTAAAGTTCGGATAATTCAAGCGGCGGGAACGGCTGCGAATCCTGTGGCGCGGGCTACTTTCTGTAAGGCGAGAAATCGGGCGGCCTTTTCTCCACAAACGCCGCGATCATCTCTCGGAGCGTCACGTCCCGAAAGGCGTCTCCGGGCGGTTTATGGTCACAAAGGCCACACCGTCCGTTTTTTCGTAGATTACGTCTTCGAAATTCACAGGCTATCCCCTGTACCACTTCCCGGTGCTTTCCCCGGTAAAGATATTTACGCACTTGGTTTCAAGGTAGTTGTCTATGCCTTCTGCCCCGAGTTCCTTGCCGATTCCGCTCTGCTTGAAGCCCCCGTAGGGAGTCTCGGGAATTATTCCCCCGTAGGTGTTTACCCACAGGTAGCCGGCCTTTACGGCCTTTGCGACCCGAAGCGCTCGGTTTATGTCCCGGGTCCAGATTCCCCCGGCAAGTCCGTACTCGACGTCGTTTGCCATCGTGACGGCCTCTTCCTCGGTTCGAAAGGGCATGACGCAGACCACGGGCCCGAAAACCTCCTCGCGCGCGAGGGTCGAGCCGGGCGGGACGTCCTCGAGAACCGTCGGCGCTATGTAGTAACCCCTGTCGAACCCATCGGGGCGGTCTCCGCCCGCAATCACCCGCGCCCCTTCCGAGACGCCTTTTTCTATGTAGTTAATCACGTTCTCGTAATGTTCCTTCGAGATCACCGTTCCGAACTCGGTTTCGGGATCCTCGGGATCCCCGATTCTTATCCTCGAGACCCTGTCCAGGTAGGCGGAGAGAAACTCGTCGTATATCTCCTCGTGGAGCATGAGCCTGGTAACAGCGGTGCAGTTCTCTCCCTGGTTAAAGAAGCCCCCGCGAAGACACGCCTCGACGGCCCCCTCGACATCCGCGTCCGCAAAGACTATGCAGGGAGCCTTGCCGCCGAGCTCAAGGGACACTCTTTTTAGATTCCCAGCCGCCGTCCTCATCACGCTTTTTCCGACTTCCGTGGAACCGGTAAACGCTATCTTGCCTATCCCGGGGTGCTCGGTAAGCGCCTGGCCTGCCACGGTCCCCTCTCCTGGCACCACGTTAAGCACGCCGTCGGGGAGCCCGGCTTCTCCGCAGAGTTTAGCCACCTCGAAGATTCCGCAAGAGGTGAGTTCCGCGGGCTTTATTACCACGGTGCATCCGGCTACCAGCGCCGGGGCTATTTTCCAGAAGGAAAGAAGAAGGGGAAAGTTCCACGGGATTATGTGCGCCGCCACCCCCACGGGCTCTCTTATGGTGAGAGATATCTGGTTTTCGTTTACCTGAATTGTTTCTCCGTTAAGACGGGTGTGAGCTCCCGAGTAATACTCAAGCGTTCTTACCGAACCGCCTATTTCTACAGCGGCGCTCTCGCGTATGGGCTTTCCGGTTTCGCGTGTGTTTACAAGGGCGATTTTATCTTTGTTGTCAGAGAGAGCTTGGGCTATCCGGAGAAGATGCCTGGCGCGTTCGGATGCCGGGAGACGGGACCACTTGGGAAAAGCGCGCCCGGCGGCCCGCACCGCCGCGTCGATGTCTTCCGGTTCTCCCCGGGCTACCTCCGCTAGGGGTTTTTCCGTCGCGGGGCTTTCCCTTAGGGAGTAGGCGCCGCCTTGCGGCTCCCTTTCTTCGCCGTCAATGAAAAGATTGCATCTTATTTTCGTACTAGCCATGGCTTGAGAATTATAACAGACAGCTCCTTATACGCATCTGCCCGGGAACAACTCGATGTTCTGCCGCCTTGTTTCGGGGTTGTTAATAAGGTGCGTTCAGATGCCGGAAAAAACAAGGGCAGTCTCGAGACTGCCCTTGTCTGATCAGCTGTTACCAGCAGTTTCAGCGAGACTACCGGTATTGGAAAAAGTTCTACGCGCGTCTTCTAAGGAAAACAACCGAGAAAAGAACGGACGCTACAAGGAACAGGTTAAGCAAAGTGTCTTGAGACGTATTGCTGGTTCCTGCGATGGCGCACCCTCCGCCGGTAACGGATTCTACTGGTTCATCCATCATGTCATCATCCGCCACGTCGTCTTGTAAGTTATCCATCATATGCGGCACATTCGGTACATCCGGGTAGACTCCAGAACCAAAGATGTAAGGCTCCTCAGGAAAGGAAAGTCTTAGAGAATCAGCAGTAATAACGGATATGTGCCCAAGTTGAACAAGGAGTTCTTCAAAGGCAGCTTTGTTCAGGTCCGCCACCTCGATGTAGCTCCTCTTAGGTGATGAGCCGGGAACCAAATCACGTTCAAACCATTTCTCGATGCCATCCTCCGCGTCTAAGGGGTCGTCCCAGCGATAGTCTGCGTAAGCGGAAGTTCCGTCCGCCAATTCCCTGTTAAACAGGCCCGCTATAGTCTTGTCATTCCCTTCCAAATTGTAGTCTTTTAGTTTGAGGTTGCCGCCGTTTAAGTCGAAGTTGTTTCCGTTCACAATCACTGTGGATTCTTCCAGATCCTTATCCATTACGAAAACATATATGTTTCCAGAATTGAAATCCCCGCTTCCGAAACAAAAAAACCGCTCTTGAATTCTTGTTTTTACCTTGTTATCAAGTTTTTGTTGTTCAGTTGAGTCGGCCAGAAAGACCAGATCGGTCACCCCAGCTGTCTTTGGATCTTTCTCTATCAGTTTGGTAAGTTCATCCACTGTTATATCTTTTATGTCTTCTTGAACTGCTTCTATCACATCTTTTACGTAAGCTTTAAGATTAGCATCGGTCGGGTCGTTAAAAACATCTTCAGCAGTAGTGTTAAGCGTGAGACCGGAACAGTCAGGAGGAACAAAAGCGTCGTCGTCTGCCTCGTGATGAAGACCTGCTATGTTCGTTACATCCACATCAGTAAGGTCGCTCACCACTTTCTTCGCACAGGCTACCCTGCTCTGGTCGTCATACTGATAATCTTGGCACTCCGTAGTCTCAAGATTTGACTCATTGAGTAACGCTTTAAAAGTATTCGCGAGCGTCGTTCCGGCATCCGGATTAACCGTGTAACCTATCAATTCAGGATATCTCGCGTGATTCGTTATAACATTATTGTCGGTTATTCCCACTGCGTAGATATCATCGTGTCTATAGGTTCCTTCTCTCCTGATATTCCTGGCGAATATTGTCAGTTCTCTGATCAGCGCGGCGCGGTCATCTATGTTGTCGGCCCTAACATGTTCATAGTAAGCCACTATACGATTAACAAAATCAGTCATCTTCTGTTCATTCCCGGGGTCGTCTGCGACCTGTTGTGCGGTTATCGTACTGTCCCCGTGAGTACCGGACGCCACAATGCTGAATGAAAAAATAAGCCCCAGCGCAAGAAACAGGCTCAAAATTATTCCGTGTGGTTTGAATTTCATCTTATTGATCCTCCTGTAATTTCCGTTGTATCGAAATACCAGTACAGACATAGTATTTAAATAAAGTCCGAATTTCAATAAGCAAACCAGGTTCCGGCACAGTATCCGTTCCTGTGTCATGACATGGGAAACGAAAGGAATCTATTTGGCAAATTCTCTGGGGTTCTCGGAAAAGTGCCGGGATTTTTACTGCGGGCGGGTTCTGCTTCGGGCGGTCTGATTTCTGGGTCGACAAAAAGGGTTGTGCTTTGTTGCTTCCCAGATCGGGCAGACAGCGTTCTTGCTGGTTCTTTTGTTTTCCTGCTTTAAAAAAGGAGAACGTGTTTTCTGAGGTCGAAAAAAGTAGGGGTGATTCTGACCCGGTCAGAATCACCCCTGCTCAATCAACCGATACTTTCAGTTTCAAACAGTATCAGAAAAACTTCCTATATACGCCTTCTCAGAAAAACGACCGGGAAAAGAACGGACGCTACAAGGAACAGGTTAAGCAATGCGCTTTGAGACATATTGTTCTCTCCGGCGATGGTGCACCCTCCGTCACTAACAGCGTCTTCTGTTCGCATATCATCCGGCATATCATCCGGCATCATGTCCGTAGGGTAAATCCCGGAACCAACGATGTAGAGAGCGTCAGGTCCAATTCCGGATGTGTTTAGATTTGCTGCCCTGACATAGCTGATTTTGCGCGAATTGCCGGGAACTACCTTGTCCTCAAACCAATTATCAATTGGATCATCTCCGGGTTTCAGCCAATGGTATTCAACGAATTCTCCTTTCTCTTTGGGATTTCCTTGCGCATCAAATACAGCATCACGAATCAGTTCTGCGATATTTGCTCCGTCAATAGGATCCGGATCAGTCACTTGAAGATCTAGGCCGTTCAGAGAAGGGTTCAGTGCGTTAACAAGCACGGTGGCGTCCGCGTCCGTATCCATGACAAAACTGTATATTTCTCCGTGCTTGACAACCGGGCCGTTATCGGGGTCTTCATTGCCGAAGCAGGCGACTTTTTCAAAGAGTTTTCCAGATGTCAACTTTCTAGCTTCACGCACCTCCTCAGCTGTAGCTTTACCGCCAGCAATCTTACTGAAAAGTTCAGAATGTTCTCTGAAAAGTTCTAAACCAACCTGTCCCACCAGCTTGCTACCCAAATCAATAACACTTTCTACATATTTTCGGAGACTTTCTTTGTCATTGACTTCCATAGCGGAAGTATAGTTCGGATTCTGTTCTGCTAAGCTGTTCAAGCTTGTGCAGTCAGGACGAACAAAAGCGGATTCGTTTTCTGCGTGATCAAGGCCCGCTATGACCGTCACAACTCCAGAAGGGCTGTCTACTTTTGTCGCGCAGGCCCATCTGCCTTGGGTGTTCTGGGTGTTATATTCTTCGCAGCGCGGTGGCGTGTCGATGTTGGTTAAACCTTTGATTAAAGCTTGTATGGTACTGGCTACCGCCGAACCCGAGGCACCAGAATCAAACTTGTAACCGTACAGACGGTGATGTCCCGCGTGATTCGTCACAATTCCCCTTTCGCTTATGCCCATGGAGTACATGCCATTCTCGGAGTTTCTGTAGACACCTTCTTCCCTGATCTGTCTGCCGTATACTGTCACTTTTCTGCCCTGTTCCTCGGTGGAATCGCTTGGGATGTAACTCTGATTGTAGAAGGCTATTATGTGATTAAGAAAGGCCTTCACGCTTGCTTCGTCTGTGGGGATGACATCTTCCGCGGCTATGCCCGTACCGTCGTGACCGGCGGATGGGTCCACACTGAACGAAAAAACAAGCCCCAGCGCGAAAAACAGGCTCAAAACTATTCCGTATATTCTGAATTTCATTCTTATAACTCCTCCCGTAAAAATTTTATCACACGCTTTCCATTAAACCACAATTCTAACCCGGATTGCAAGGGGGAAAACAGAACTTCCGGTTTGTCCGGAACCCCTCTTTTTTCCCCGAGCAAGGTATTCTTGACAGAATATCCAGAAATCCTGCCGCAAGGTCTTACGTTTTTCTGGTTTGTTCATTTCCCCCTGTCCTCTCCCGTCTTGCGTCGCTTCCCGCAGTTGCTTCAGTTTCTTTTTCTTCTCCAACGCATTTCCTTGCCATCAAACCCGGACGACGTGCCACTCGAAATTATCATGTGGAATCTTCCCGGCCGTCTGTCTCATCCTGAGGTGCGCCCTCGTCCGCCTCAGTTCTGAAGTGCTCGGCAAGCAGGTATTGATACAACTCGATCGCCAGTCCCTGTTCGTGTTTCTCCATCCAGCTCCGGGCATTGGGGGTGAGCAGCATTGTGGAGCATGACTCGTCCGCGACTATCGTCGTTTCCGTGTCAACTGCCGGATTGGACGGCCAGATCACGTCACCGGGGCCGCACTGGCGGAGTCGCAGGCCCGCGGAATCGTAGACGGAGGCACGGCCCGACAGCAGCAGTTGCAGGCCCTCGCTTTGGATATCCGGTCCCGCGATGATGTCCTCGGCGGCATAGTTCCGGGGGACAAGCCACGGCCGAAGGGTTTCTATGAGGTCCTCGAAGCGAACCTGGCGCTCCAGATAGCGTTCAACGTCATCGACGGTGTGCTCAAGCAGCGAGGCGTGCTGCTCCATCGTGGCCGCACCCGTCTTCCACTCCCCGATGATGAGATCCTCGCAGCGTTCCAGGCCGTGATCGGCGTTCGATTCCAGCCACAACTCCGCAAACACCGAAGGATCGATGTTCTTCTCAAGGCTGAAGCGCAGTTTCTCTGAAAGACCGCTCAAGACCACGCGTACCCCCACCGCGTTTGCCCGCTGGACGAATCGTGCCACCACGCTCACCGCCGAAAAGTCAAACCCGGAGACGTCGGAGAAGTCGATTATCAGGCAGGTGGGCCGCGATGGGCCGTCCAGGGACTTTTTGAGACGGTCTGCCAGGGCGCTGACGCTGCCGAAGAAGATGTATCCCTGAAGCTGGTACGCCTGCACCCGGTCTCCCTCCGCTCGGAGGATGGCGCGATCGGGAACCGGGCGGGCTTTGTTGCTCCGGTGCTCGCGCGCGGTGAAGTGCGACGCGATCGTATCCACCCGGCTCAGACGCACGGCGAAGAACACCATGGTGGCCGCCATGCCGGCGCCCACGCCCTCGAGCAGGCCGAAAAAGATGATGACGACGAAGATCAGGAGGATGATTGCGTATTCCGGTCTGGGCAGGCGTTCGCGGGTCTTCACCAGTCCCTGGTCCAGCATGACGAGGCCGGCAAAAACCAGCATGCCGCCGACAAACGCGGTTGGCACCAGTTCCAGCATTCCGTCGCCAAACAGCAGCGCAACCCCGACGACGCAGGCCGCGATTGTTCCTGTAAGCCGGGTGGTAGCGCGGAAGATCTTGCTGCGGATCGATGCGGAAACGATTATGGTCGCCGCCGTCCCCCCGCCGAATCCGGCAATTATGCTGGCAAGGCCCGTCGCCCGGAACTCGCGGTTCCACTCCAGATCCTCGCCCACGGCGGCCTCGAGTCCGGCGACATCCACGATGACGCAGATCAGGGCAATAAGAATCAGGATTATCATGTTCGGCATCTGTCCGATAATTGCGGACCAGTCCACGTGCGCGAAATCGCTCGGCCACAGCGCCGGCCACAGGCTTCCCTTCGCCGTGCTGACAAGAAGCAGTCCCTCCGCCCTGGCCTCGGCGCCGGAAATGCCGAGGGCCGAGAGAGCAAGATGGTACGCGGCGATCGCGAGCAGAATGCTCGCCGGAAGGATCACGGGATTTCCCCAACGCCTGACGGCGCCGTACAGGAGCACCCCGTAGGCGATGCCCGGGAACCATGTCCACAGCACAGTAGGCTCCATCAGCGCCGTTCCACGCCAGCCCGGACCTGCCCCCATCAGGGACAGGGCCGCCAGGCATACGACTCCCCCGATCCCTGCCACAAACCCTCCCGCCACCGGATACGGGATGAAACGCAGCAGGTTGGCGAGCCGGAACTGTCCGACCAGAAGGCAGCACATACCCGCGGCCACGGCGCTGATGATCAGCGCGCAGGCCGTGGTCACGAAGAGCGCCTGGGCGTCCGTTTTCATCGTGGCCGCGATGGTTGCCATCACGGGCACAAACAAAGGAGACAGCCCCGCGACTGTGCCGCGGTACCCTCCTATGAGAGCGATAAGCAGGCATGCGGCGAAGTTTCCGAACAGTATCAGGCCGATGCCCTGGGAGGAATACGGGGCCAGCGCCCCGGAGAATATGAATGTTCCGAAGGCAATCTCAATGACCAGCAGACAGAGGCCCGCGGTGACCCCGGCCGACAGTGCCGGAAGCGCGAGCGAAAACAGAGTTTCGTCACCGCTTCCGTCCGCGAGATGCCTGAGAGAAAATTTCATCCTACGGACCTTTCGCCTTGACAGTGCCAAGGATTGTCGTGGTGGTTCGCCACCAGCAAGGCATTGCTAAACCCGATGCTGTACCCCAAGCCCGTATTGTCAAAATATTTTTCTTCGCCTGAAATTGCTTTCCTCATCTCTCATGCCTGTTTTGGCAAAGACTTAAGGGGGCACTTGCGTAGTTGAGTATGTCCATACAGGGCAAGGGTTTTGAGAAGGGCCAAAAAACTTTTTACCCCAGAATTTCCATAAAAACCCCTTAAAACCGCCTGATTCACCACAAAACCTGAAAATTCCACCCCAAGCCCGAGCCGGTTGCAGTGCAGCTGGGGGGGGGCAAA
>JAPOYE010000035.1 GCA_026706695.1 Candidatus Dadabacteria bacterium
AGGCAGCGCGGATTGTCTTCAAGCTGGTCTATTATTTCGTACTGTTCCTCGGTAAGCCTGAGCAGATTCTCCTCCGCCTCTTCAAGCCAGGCTGCCTTCGCCGCAACCCGTTCGAAATCCGGCCGCAGAAAACCGCTGATTCTCTTCGCCTCCGTGTGCGCGGGCACGGGTCTCTCCCCGCGCGGCTGAAATTCCCTAAGCCTCTTCCGCGCGATATTCAGGACGCAGTAAGATATCGGGCGGTCCCTCAGGTCTGAGAAATCGATGACGTCTGAGCGCTCGAATTCAGGCGTGAGCGGAGGGCAGTGCGCGTCGGGGAAAACAACCCCGTACCCGATCGGGCATCGCGATTCGCGCGAACCCTCCCCGAAATGCTCCATTATCGAGTTCCGCAGCGCGTACATTGAATCCCTGGCCTGCGCGAAGGGACTTTTCTTAAGGAGAAATTCCTGCCCGTGGCGGTTAGTCGTTTTCCATTGCCCCTCCTCGCAGGAGATTCCGCCGCCCTTGATCTCAAGACAGATAATTCCCTCTCCGGGCATGATCACCACGAAGTCTATCTCTCCATATGGTTTTTTCTTTCCCCTGCGCGCGAGTTCAAGCGGGTGAAGGACAGTCCACTCTGCGGTGTCAGGGTCATCCTTCAGCTGTGAGAATATCCTGCGTTCAGCCAGGCTGGTTTTGTCATCGGCAATATATGCTGGGATCATCCTCGCCATTTCATTAGATACCTGTTAAGAACACAACTGCCAGTTGTGTCAGTTATCGAAAATTGTAACACACATCGCTGTTTTTCCGACATATGAAGACGGTTAACAGTCTGCGCGGGGCAGATGAGAAGACATTAGGTGCGTATTACGTATAGAAGTGAACGCTGATTGACTGAAAAATCCGTCCGGGGAATACTTTTTTCTCCGGTTCGTATAAACTTGTAGATCAGTTCTGAAACCATAGAGCACATGGAGGTGCACAATGAGAAAGATATTGATGTTTTCTGTGTTGACGGTTCTGTTCATCGGCGGGGCGACATTTGCCTCGGCCCATTGCGGAGATTGTGGCAAGAAAGCAGATTGCCCCAGAAAGCCCGCTAAAATGGATAAAATGTTTGAGAAGAAAGATGCGAATTCAGATGGCGTCATTTCCAAGACCGAGTTCGTAGCCTATGCGGAAGGGAAATTTGCCAAGATAGACGCTGACGGCAACGGCAGTCTTACAAAGGAAGAAGTGAAGAGCTACTGGGCCGCCAAGAAAGAGAAACACAAAAAAGATTCCGGTCAGTGCGCCGGCAAGTAGTAAAGCGGGGAAGGCAGCCCGGCGGTGAAAGTTTGCCGCGGCCGAGTGGAAACGGTTGCGCGGTGAGGAAGCAACTGGATGATGAAAGCTTGTCGGGCGTGTACCGTCCGGTTTTGCCGGGCTTTGAACCTGTGTCTTGAGGAGAAATAGAGTCGTATGGCGGCGAGAAAAAGCAGGAAGAACCGAAAAGGCGGGTCCCGGAAAAACAGAACATCGGGCAAGTCCGGAAAACCCGCGTCGGCCAAGCCTTCCGGGTCCGCAGGGGGTACTGAAACTGACCTTTCCCCCCGACGTTCCATGGAATCCGTTATGTCCATGGTTACCCGTTTGGCCTTCCCCGGCGGCCGGGAGGGTGCGGCGGGCGGCGCGGATGAGCTCAGTCGTCTCGGCCGTGCGCAGGAAATCATTTACGACGCATGGGAGGTGCGAAGCAGGCACGACAGAATCTCTATGGCGAAAGAAGCCCTGGCTCTCTCGGGTCTCTGTGCGGATGCCTGGGTGATTCTGGCGGAGGAAACAGGGGATATAGTTGAGGCGCGGGAATTCTACGAGCGTGCCGTGAAGGCGGGAACGGATGCCGTGGAGCTCGAACTCGGACCGGATGCTTTTACCGAACATGCCGGGCGTTTCTGGGGGATACTGCAGACACGTCCCTACATGAGGGCTCTTGAGGGTCTTTCCGACTGCATGTGGGAGATGGGCGAGAAGGGGGAATCAGTGGGCATAATGAGAGAGATGCTTCGCCTGAATCCCAATGACAATCAGGGTGTACGTTCTTTTCTTGTCCCGAGGCTGTTTGCCGTTGGTGATCTGGAGGGGGTAGAGGATATTCTGGTAAAGTACGCGGAACCGTACTTTGCCGACTGGTCCTGGAACACGGTGCTTTTCCTGTTCAGGCGGGATGGAGATTCTGCCGATGCCGTCTCGGCCTTTAACGAGGCGTTTGAAACCAATTCTTTTGTGCCCGGACTTCTGACCGGAACGAGACAGATGCCAAAGTCACTGCCCGAGTACTACAGTCCCGGTTCGCTTGAGGAGGCCGTCGTCTACACTTTTTTCAACAGAAGGAGCTGGTTGAGCACAAAAGGTGCCTTGGCCTGGGTTTCGAAGAGGAGGAAGAAGTAGCTGTTCCCCTTCTTTTTGGCGTGTCGGGCCCCGCTTTAAGAAAGGCGGAAGCCTAGTGGTGTGAGTCCGCGGAAACCTGCTATTTTTCAGGGGTCCGTGTTGTTTGCCAGGGCAGGTTTCTGTAGAACTGCGAAACCCGTGCGAAACAATCTTCAAAATCCGGCACTTTGCCCAACTCAAGCTCCATGGTCTGCCAGTCGGCCCCCGACCGTCTTTTTATTTCGGGGTTATCGAGAGACATGCGGGTCGGACTGATGCGGCGCGAATTGCATTTCTCGATAAGAGCATCCAGAATCTGCGCGCGGCAGGAATCGTCAATCTGGTCATCAACTATCAGCAGGTCGAGATCATAAACGTCCTGTCGCCGGTTGCGTCTGCGCGTAACCTGCTGAAGCATTGCACGATATTTTTCGGCGATGAGATCTACGAGGCCATAAGCCCGCAGTTGTTGTCCTCCGGTCAGTTCAAGTACCTGAAATCGTCCTAGCGGTTCATTAAAGGAGATGTCAAGGTTGATCACGCTGGCGGTTTTACCTTCCGAAAGTGCCGTCTCTTCCCTCTTCCCTCGTCGCGCGTAGGCGATTTTTAGTTGCAGTGCGGGGAATTGCGCTTTTTCAAAATCCATTTTTGGCGGGAGGCGCTTCACCGAGTAGGTTCTGACGAGGAGGTCGGCGTAACCCAGCGCGGTGGCGGCTCTCGGTAGTGCCGAATCCAGAAGTCTTCGGATTTTGTTGTCGACGTCGGCCTCTGCGGTGAGATATGTCGTCAGATCTATATCAGATGTCTGCCTCGGACTGTCGTAGGCAAGTCCCATCAGGATGCCGCCTTTTAGAAACATCTCCACATTCAGGGGAGTTGTCATGGCGATTGAATTGAGAACAATCTCAATCGTCTGGCGTTGTCGGTAGGCTGCGGGATCGGGCTTTGCCCGTTCAACCCAGTCCGCGACTTTGATTTCAAGTACGGGGTTAGACATTAAGTGAGATCATCCAGGTTTCGGAAAAAGTCGGCGCATAAGCCTCGGTCGGATCAAGTTTGCGGCTGCTCCCGCGCTGACAGAATTTCTTCCAACTCTCAATTGTACTGTGACG
This sequence comes from Candidatus Dadabacteria bacterium, assembly GCA_026706695.1. NCBI lineage: Bacteria > Pseudomonadati > Thermodesulfobacteriota > Candidatus Dadabacteria > Candidatus Dadabacteria bacterium. The sequence continues at coordinate 3,510 of JAPOYE010000035.1, forward strand.
CAGACCCAAGCGCTCTTCAAGTATATAACCGGCCCGACTTTTTACAATGCTGCTTTCGCAGGAGTTGACGGTGGAGACGATGTCGTCAAGATGATTTTCCGCTTGCTCCTCCCAGACGTCGAGAATATGAGACATGCCTCCGCACAGATCGGGTCTTTGAAGCATATCGAGGAATGTCTGCCCGATTGTAGAAAGACGGAATTCGCTCCCCCTGTTTTTGAGAAACGCTCCGGCCGCCTTGCTTTCGTGAACCTTGACAGCCCGTCGTCGTACGTGCTCCGGGTGGCCCACTATTCTCAACGGGAGGGGAGTAGTCTCATCTTCGCCCAGAGCTTTTCTCATGTAATTTTGAATTCTCTTTGTCGCGGTCCTTCGGTCAGGGCGCGTGAGCGCCAGGGCGTCCGGTCTTCGGTCGGTTAATCCCCACCGCTGCATGGCAGAGAGGTGGGATACGTAGCATGTCGGGTCAACTAGACAGACTATATCTTCCGCTGGAAGGTCCGAAACGGCCAGCACCCTGATGACACGTTTGCCGTAGTCCCTGTCGGCAGCGACCACAGCCGTTTTTTTAAGATCTGCCACTATGCGGATGTAGTCATCTTTCGCCGGGGCATCGCTGCGCAGATACAGCTTCCTGTCTCCGTGATCCCGATACATTTTCCGGACAATCTGGAAAAAATCGAACTGGGTAAGAACCGGCTTGCCGTTTTCTTCAAGCAGTTCGGCCAGGCGGCGGCCTGCTCGGGTTAATCTCGTTGGGTAGATTACAGGAATTCTGCTTGACATGGCTAAGTTCTTTTATTGCTTCTGATATATGTCCTTAGGACATATATCAGAAGCAATAAACAAAGTCAAGAGTAAAAAGAAAAATTTCCAGGCTTGGAAATATAAGTTAACGAAAAGATCATGATGAGAAGGATAAGGAGGGTACAATCTCAGGTCCCATCCCCCTTCGGGTCAATAGAGTTTCTGAAGGAGGATATTTTTTAAAAACCCGGAACTGATTGTCGGATCAGAGCCGAGATACGCGGTGTGAAATTCATACGAGGTCGTAGAAAAAGAAACCGTCCCTCTCCACTGTTTCACCGTGCGCGAACTCAATCGGCCGGGAGAACACCGGCCCGTCGAAAACAAACGAGTGGAATTCCCCGTTCTCCCCGCAGGGGTCGACCCCGCCCGGGAGATCGTCAAGAAACGCCGCATCGAAACAGCGTCCCGCAAAGGACCGATCAAGCACCTTTGAGTCGACGCATACCGTTACCGCACGAAACCCTTCGTCTATAAAGGTCCGGGCTAAAGACCGAGTCGACTTCTTCCATAGGGGGAAGAGGCAGGTTAATCCCGAGGCCGCGAGCTGCCGTTCCCTGTAGTCCCTGAGGTCTTCAAGGAATATATCGCCGAAGGCAATCCGGCGAATGCCCTTGTCGCGGATACTGGAGAACGCCTTTCCCATTCCCCGTTCGTAGACGGCATTTGACGATTCCGGCGGCACCACGACTTCCACAAGCGGCAGACCCAGAGACTTCGCCTGTCTGCGGAGCAGCGCGCGACGCACTCCGTGCATGCTCACCCGATCGTAGGCGTCAGTCACCGTCGTCACAAGTTCCGCCGCGCGGTATTCCCCGCGCCTTCGGATTTCCTGAAGCGCCATGGCGCTGTCCTTGCCGCCGCTGAAGCAGAGGGCAATCGGTTCGCTCAATGGAATGATACTCCTTTCAGGGTGTCACGGGGGACCGTCCGCGTGGAGGGATCAGACCGCCTTTCGCTCCTTCTCGATCCGGTCGTAGGCATCGTTTATGACCGCGAGCTTCTCGTTTGCCGCATCAACAAATTCCTGGGGAACGCCCTGGGCGATCAGGCTGTCGGGATGGTGCGCACGGACAAGTTCGCGGTACCTGCTTTTAAGTTCGTCGTCCGGGATGTCCCTTGTAACTCCCAGGACTTCGTAGGGATCCGGCTTGTCGACGCCATGTGCGGCGCGGATTCGCCTGAATGCCGCTTCGCTCAGTCCGAATATCTCGGCCACGCTTTCGAGATACTCGTTTTCCTTGGGGTGGTAGACGTTATCGGCCCTGGCAATGAGAAACAGGCAGTTTAAAAGCTCCTCAAGAACCGCGGGGTTGTCCCTGAACATCCCGGCAAGCTGCCGTGCGTAGGGCTCAAAGCCTTCTGAGTCTTTCTTGGCGATATTGAAGACGCGGGCGACCTCGGCTTCCTTTACCTCGTCCCTCAGGATCGGATGAAACACCTTTCGGAAAGCCTGGATCTCCTCTTCCCTCACTACCCCGTCGGCTTTAGCCATCTTGGCCGCCAGCACTATAACTCCGGCCGTGAAGGCGACCTGTTTTCTCGAGCGCGTGTCGGTCGGCCGCTCCCCGGTATCCACGAACGCGTGACCCGCCATGGCGCCGAGCAGCGCACCGATAGGGCCGCCGAGAGCGAAACCTGCCGCACCGCCGATTATTTTTCCCCATACACTCATATGATTTTCTCCTCTGAAAAGTGTACCAGAAAAACTTCCCCTCGAAACCTCCTCCGGAACTCCCGGACACAAAAAATACACTAGGGAATTGCCTGCACCCTTGCGCTGACCTCGCCTTCTGCCGTGAGGACCAGACGCAGGTGTTCGGGTCCCACGTCAAGGCGGGTCAGGCGCACCCGGTTCACTTTTCCTGTAACCGAGATGTTCTCCGATGAAAGTGCCAGAATCGCGTCCTCGGCACCGTTCCTGAGTTCCTCAAGCTTAGGCCCGAGATCGAATGGAAGGCGCTTTGAGACGGCTTCGAGAAGCAGGGGCTCCGCTGCCTTTCCGGCCATTGAGAAAAGCACGTTTTGCGAATCGACGTCGAGTGCTGAGTTTTCCAGCGTTATGGTCTGCGTCTCGGCGTCCAGTTCCGGTTCGGCAACCACGTACAGGGTTCCCTTCGCTTCCGTGCCTGAGAGGATTTTGGCCTCCAAAGCCACCTCGGTTTCAAGCAGAAGATTTTCTCCATACGGGTGGATCCTTATTGCCTTTATGGCTATGGAGACGTTTTTGCCCAGAGACTTGCCGACTGCCTCTTCGGCAAGTGTCCGATCAAGCGTTTCGTAGTCGATTATGGCGGGCATAATGATTTCGAAGCCTCCCGGCTTTGGCTCCTCCGGGAGCAGGGTTCTCGGGAAGGGGCATTCTGGCTGCGTCTGCTCTGTCACGATGCGCGTCTTTACTTCAACTCCAATCGAGGTGCTGATGTCTTCGCGGCCGATGAGGATCTGGGTCGCGCGCGCGACTGCGGGCCTTGTTTCAAGCCAGAGATCCGAAGCCTTCTCCAAGCGGGGTTGAACCGCAAAGTCTCTTCCAGCCTTTTCTTGCCGCCTGTTCAAAAAAATCGCTTCTGGCCACGCTTTGGTTAAGCTGCGCGCGAAGCGCGTCGGCTGTGATTCGAACTCCGGGAAGTATATCTCCTCTTACGTCAAGGTTTCCAATGCGTTTTATCGGTATGTCGCCCTTTTGTATATCTATTTTTACCTCGGAGAGGTTCGGGGATACGCGCCAGTTGGTTTCGAGGGCCGGACTCGCGGTGAGGGAGACGCTTGCAAGCATGTCGCCGCTTGCGGCGAAGTCGATTTTCCTTGCCAGCTGAATGGCCCCCGTCGCGCGGGCCTCTCCGCTAAGCTCGGTCGCTATGTCTAGCGCTCCGCTTCGGCCCGACACCTGAATACGGGAACGGTTTAGATTCCAGCTGAGTTCGCTTTGGGCGAAGGGTCTTCGGAGGCTGTTTTTCCTTGAACCCGACTCCTGCTTCGGCGTCTTGCGCTCAAGCGCTTCCCCTACGGCAGCTATGGGAACGGAGACCGGGATAGTTGCTCTTGAAAGATGCTCCGCAAGCGGCTCAAGCGCCGGGGTCTTGTGAGCGGGTCTTTCGGCGTCATGCCTCGACACGTTCTCCGAGAGGGAAACCCCCGCCGCGAGAATCAC
>JAPOYE010000036.1 GCA_026706695.1 Candidatus Dadabacteria bacterium
TCAAGAGAGTAGAAGAAAAATATATTCTTCAATACATGGGGACAAACAAATTCAGAGTTATACCCAAAAACCATTTGTCTACAGTGGGTTACGACGCAAAATCGGCTTGTTCAGGGTGGAAGTTCAGACTAAACCGTGTGGACCGCGTTGCTTTTTTCTCCCGGTTTCAAGAGGGCGAAGCAGTGCAGTATTTCTATGAACCGTTTCTGGAAGCATTTGATCCAGAGTTGCGTAAGCAGCTCGGTGTCTGGTACACACCTGCCGAAGTGGTCCGCTACATGGTTGCCCGAGTGGACAAGGCGTTGAAGGATGATCTCGATATCCCGGATGGACTTGCAGCAGAGAATGTTTACGTGCTCGACCCGTGCTGTGGCACAGGGGCTTATCTGGCGGAGGTGTTGCGTCGCATCGCTGCCAATCTTGAAGGACAAGGGCTCGGCGCACTTGCCGGTGTGCGGGTCAAGCAGGCAGCGGTCGAACGGGTGTTCGGGTTTGAGATAATGCCTGCGCCCTTTGTTGTTGCCCATCTGCAGGTCGGATTAACCATGCAGAGTCTGGACGCATCGTTGGCAGATGATGGAACCGAACGCGCCGGTGTTTTTCTCACTAATGCTCTTACAGGTTGGGAACCTCGCACAAACAAGCCGTTGCCCTTTCCCGAGCTTGAAGAAGAACGTGACCGGGCGGAACGAATAAAACAGGAGACGCCAATTCTGGTGATCCTGGGCAATCCACCCTACAACGGCTTCGCAGGCATGGCGGTAGATGAAGAACGTGAACTGTCAAAGGCGTACCGCTCAACAAAGCATGTCCGTAAACCAGAAGGCCAGGGTCTGAATGATCTTTATGTTCGCTTTTTTCGAATGGCGGAACATCGTATTGCGGAAAAGACTGGGCAAGGAATAGTCTGCTTTATCTCCAACTACTCATGGCTTGATGGTTTATCTTTTCCCGGAATGAGAGAGCGATATCTTGAAGCATTTGACGCAATACGCATCGACTGTCTGAACGGAGATGTTCGAAAGGGAGGAAGAACGCCCGAAGGTGAACCCGATATGAGCATCTTTACTGTTCCTGGTAGTTCAGGGGGTATCCAAGTCGGTACTGCAATCGCGACGCTGATACGTAAAGCTGACCATGTGCCTACAAGCGATATTGAGTTCCGACACCTTTGGGGAAAAGCTAAACCAGAAGAGTTGATTGCGACGGCCGAAACTGAACCGGACGCGCTCTACTCGAGAATCAAACCCATACTTTCTCTTGGTCTCCCCTTCACGCAAACCGCGGTGAGTGAGGAATGGTTCGACTGGCCCGAGCTTCCTGATTTGTTCCCCGTATCTTTTCCCGGTGTTAAAACCAGCCGCGACGGCTTTCTGGTGGATGTTGATCTCGACCGACTTCAGGTACGAATCGGGGATTACTTCAATGCGACTTTGAGCCACGACAAAATTGCGCAGAGTTATCCTGCAGCAATGAAAACCACGGCACGGTTCGATGCCCCTGCGGTACGGGACACGCTGTTAAAACGAGGAGGACCGGATAAAGCGGGTTTCATGCGTTTCGCCTACCGTCCTTTTGACAACCGGTGGCTCTATTGGGAAAAGGATACTTCTCTCTTGGATAGGCCACGTGCCGACTATCGGCCTCATATACTTGAGGGGAATTTGTGGCTTTCCGCCGCACAGCATCTACGAAAAGGCGTGGGAGAACCGCAGACCTGTCTGGTGAAGTCAATGGCTTCATCACATCTGATTGAGCGTGGAGCCAGCATGTTTCCCGCTTGGTTGCACGATCATGGACTCGGGTCCGACTTGAGGAATTCCCGTCGCCCAAATCTTTCCACTGCGGCAGAAAATTACCTCAAACGTATTGGTGCGGGTGTCGAGGATCTTTTTCATTGTGTTCTTTCCGTGCTCCATGATCCAGTATACAGCGAAGCAAATGCCGACGGGCTTCGTATGGGATGGCCGCGCATTTCGCTTCCAGGCTGGCCGGACGGCAAAGCTGATGGTGCTGCAGCAACCTTTGCGGATTTAACGACAAGGGGTCGGGCGATTGCAAGCTTGCTTGATCCCGATGTACCTGTTCCAGGTGTTACGCAAGGCCCACTGCGTCCAGAGTTTGCAGCTATAGCCGTTCCGACTACGATAGACGGGCGCAACATGACAGGCGAGGATTTTGCGGTGACGGCGGGATGGGGTTATTGCGGCCAAGGAAATGCAGTCGTGCCTGGTCAAGGTACATATGTGGAAAGGCCTTTCACACAATCAGAACGTGCGGTTTTAGGTGATAAACAATCGGCACTCGGCGAAACGACATTCGATGTCTATCTTAACGCTAGGGCTTTCTGGAGTAATGTTCCTCATGCAGTTTGGAATTACAGACTCGGCGGTTATCAAGTGCTTAAGAAATGGCTTTCTTATCGAGAACATGGTGTCCTCGACCGTGCGCTTTCACCCACGGAGGTTCAGCATTTCTCGGATATGGCACGGCGGATAGAGGCTATGATTTTGACAGGTTACCTAAGTGCGTGTTAAGGAAATATTAATAGAGAAGTGCTAAGCAGAAATCCTAACACAATGAGGTAACATCCGATGAGCACACCAGAAGCATTTATTTCTTATTCATGGGATGATGACGATCATAAAGACTGGGTTGCCAAATTAGCTACTGAGCTTCGCAACGACGGGGTTGATACGATCTTGGATCAATGGCATACAGTCTTGGGTGATCAATTACCATCTTTCATGGAGAAAGAGATTCGAGAGAATGACTATGTATTAATCATCTGCACTCCAAATTATAAGTTGAAGTCAGATGAAAGGAAAGGCGGTGTAGGCTATGAGGGAGATATGATGACCGCTGAGTTGCTTAATAAAGGTAATCATCGCAAATTTATTCCTGTTCTTGCAAGAGGTACGTGGGAAGAATCCGCTCCGACATGGCTAAAGGGAAAATTCTACGTTGATCTGAGTACTGAGAAAATGTACAGAAAAAACTATCCCGATCTTACCGCTACATTGCTTGGAACACGACATGTTGCTCCACCACTACGAAAGTCGTCTCAACCTGTCCATTCGAAGCCACCTGCAGACACACTGCTTAACGAATCAGTAAAAATCCTTGGTGTTATTGTTGATGAGGTGACTGAACCAAAATTGGATGGTACCCGAGGCTCCGCACTTTACATTGTGCCGTTTCTACTTAACCGTGTTCCGTCATTGTTATGGTCCGAGATATTCATAGATACTTGGAATCGGCCACCAAGTTTTACCACCATGCATCGCCCGGGAATCGCAAGCGTACAGGGTGCGAAAATCATTCTGAATGGTACAACCATTGAAGAAGTTAAAAGGTATCACCGCGATACATTAGTTGACTGTGTTAATGTGGTAAATCAGGAAGAAAAAAAGCTTCTTGAGCGCAAGCGGAGAGAACAAGAGTTACGTCGCCAACAGGTGGAAGAACATCGTAAAAGAGTCAAAGACGCATCAGAAGACCTGTCCTTTGATTAGCAGGTCTCGGTCCAGTAATTGAGGGCCAACTGGTTGTATTGGTTCTAATGTCGTACCATAAAAATCAAGTGCTTCAGTGGCATTGGTGCTTGTCTTTTCGATCTCTCAATTTACCTTGAGAGAATGAGTCAGAAAGAAGAAACTTCCTGAAGTTCCGGCTACTGTATGGTCTTTTTATCCGGTTCATAACCCCGAACGGGGATTGGCGAAGCATGATGAAAGATCATAAGCCATCTGCCGTCCTGCTTCTCGAATATGTTGGTTGACTGAGAGAGGTTAAACATGACCGGATCCCTTTTTATGTATACCATCTCCTGAAGACAGGTAACCCAGGCGATATTGTCGCTTATATCCACGGTCACGTTTGAGATGCTGATGTCAACCTGATCCTCAGGATCAAAAACGCTTTCCCAGCTCTGCCGTATGGCTTCCCAGTTGCGAAGAGCGGTCCATCCCGGATGGACGCAGCCAGACCTTGAATCTTTTACCCAAATCTCTCCCATCAGCTCCAGATTTCTGGTCCCCAGAGCCTCGTAAAAAAGGCTGTTGATACTGAGTATTTCTTCGCTGTCTTTCTCCACGGCCATCGTCTTGCTCCTGAGTAATTTTACCGGAAAAGGTCTAAAATTCTGCCGAACTGCGAGAATATGTCTTCGCGCATCCTCATAATGTCGTTATACAGTGCCGCCGCCATGATGAAAATCAGAAAGGAAAACCCGATTCGCTGGGTTATCTCTAGGGTTTTTATGCTGAGCGGTTTTCTTTTTATTTTCTCAATCGCCAGATAAAGCAGATGTCCTCCGTCGAGCATCGGTATCGGGAGGAGGTTTATCAGCGCGAGGTTTATGCTTATAAGCGAGGTGAACTGAAGGAGGTTCGATATGCCGCTTTGAGCGACATCTCCCGACACCTTCGCTATCAGGAGCGGTCCCGCTACCGTTTTTCCCGCTGTCGCAAGCGCTATTTTTCCTGTTACGAGCTTGAACAGGAATCCGAAGAAAAGAATGGTGATCTCAACTGTCATACGCGCCGCTTCTGCTATTCCCCTGCTAAGCGATTCAAAGAAACCGTATTTTTTAAGCACCCTGTCTGTGCTTGGGGTGATGCCGATTATGTAGCGTTCGATGTCTTCTTGCATTTCCGCCGCCAGGCGAAAATGCATTTTCTCTTCCCCACGTTCAATCGTGAAATCAAGTTCTTTGCCTCTGCTTTCGGCTATTATGTCCGACATATGGTTCCAGTCCGTAACCTCTACGCCGTCTATTGCCTTGATGCTGTCTCCCGGACGTATCCCCGCTCTCCAGGCGGGGCGGTCCTCAGCCACCTCCGCTATGGTTGCCTCTATGGGCCTTGCGAATCCGGTTTCTACCCTACCATCGGAACCGGCTTCGGCGAAAAGGGTGAGAGTCCTGGTTTCGCTTCCGGTTCTCACCTTGAATTCAAGCAGCGAATCGGGATTTGAGTGAACAGCCACGTTCACATCTTTCCAGTCTTTGACCTCTTTTCCGTTTATGCTGAGTATCCTGTCACCCGCGGCGAATCCCGAGAGATGGGCAGGAGAGTCTTTCCTTACGTAAGTTATGTCAGGAGGATCTTCCAGATAACCTGAGACACTTATGCCGAACATGAACACAAGGGGCATGAAGAAAAAAGGAATTATGAAATTCATAGCGGGCCCAGCTATGACCACCAGGAATCTGTCTGTAAGAGACTTGCCGGAAAACCCCCTGTGGTAGTCCTTTTCGTAGTAAGCCTCTATATTGTAAAGGGCCGAACCGCTGACGGTGAGAGTGTAGACTTTCCCATCTCTTTCAACTTCAAGTTCTTTTTCCTGGTGCGGGTCTGACTTTAGCGCATAGAGAAGCTTTTCCCAGCTTCCATACTGCTCAAGACTGAATCCTTTTATCCCGGTAATTCTGTCCCCTGAGGCAAGTGGCGACTCAGTGTCTGCAACGCTTTCGACAATTACGTTATCTTCCTTGCCCTCACCGTACATCTTCACGTATCCGCCGAGGGGAAGGGCCGAAATCAGGTATTCCGTTTCGCCTCTTACGAAAGAAACGAGTTTCGGGCCGAAACCTAGAGAAAACTTCTCGACCCTGATATTGCTTCTTTTCGCGAGCAGAAAATGCCCCAGCTCATGAAAAAAGACCAGAATTCCTATTACGAAAATAAAAGCCAGAATAGTAGTCATCACTAAGAAAGAAGGCTCTCCATTATAGAACCGGCGGTGCTCCTAGACCACCTGTCCGCCTCTAATATATTGTCAAGACATCCCGAGTCAAGTTTGTCGTGACGCTCGAGAGTTTCCCTGACTATCGGGATTATATCGGTGAATTTTATTGTCTCGTCAAGAAATGCCGTTACTGCCACTTCATTCGCGGCGTTTAGCACGGTTGGATAAGTGCCGCCCATTCTGAGACATTCAATTGCGATCGCGGGAGCCTCGAATTTATCTGTGTCTAGCTTCTCAAACGTGATGTCCGAGAGGTCGTCCGGCGAGGCGTCGGGGCGCCCGAGATCGAGTCTCTCGGGATAGGAGAGTGCTTGGGCTATCGGTATTTTCATGTCGGAGGCGGAAAGATGGGTTATGAACGAGCCGTCAACATATTCAAGGATTGAATGCACAATGCTCTGGGGGTGTACCCAAATTGATATTTTTTCGGCGGGCATGTCAAAAAACCACCTCGCCTCTATAATTTCAAACCCTTTGTTCATCAGCGTCGCCGAATCTATGGTTATTTTCTCTCCCATTTTCCATGTGGGGTGGCAGAGGGCGTCGGCGACCGTAACCTTTTCCAGGTCTTTTTTCGGGGTTTTGCGAAACGGTCCACCCGATGCCGTTATAATGATCCGTTTAAGAAATTCGCGGTCCTTTTCAAGAAGCGTCTGGAAAACGGCGCTATGCTCGCTGTCCACGGGGAGGAGTGTGACGTCCTGGTTTTTTGCCTCGGAAATAAGAAGTCCTCCTGCGACCACAAGAGATTCTTTGTTTGCTATACCAACGTTTCTTCCGGCCCGTATTGCAGACAGTGTAGGCAGAAGCCCTGGGAAACCTACCATGGAGGATATAACCAGATCGCAATCGCCTTCCGTAGCAACTGCGATATTTCCCTCGTCTCCGTAATATATCTGTGTTTTCGGACCGGCGATTTTCCTGAGTCGTTCCGAGTCGTCCTTTCGGGTAACCGATACGATCTTCGGGGCGAATTCCGTTATCTGTTCTGCAAGAAGATCAATGTTTTTTCCCGCACAAAGGCCCGTTACCTCGAACCTTTCGGGAAATCTTCGTACTATTTCAAGGGTCTGCGACCCGATCGAGCCGGTTGATCCGAGTATGGATATTTTTTTCAATCTAGCGCCCTTTCTCCCGTATCTGCTCTCCTGTCAGTCCGAACCTTCTTTCCCTGTTACGGTAATTGGCGATGGCCTTTAGCAGATGCCTTCTTCTGAAATTCGGCCAGAGTGTCTTCGTGACGTATATTTCGGCATAGGCCAGTTGCCACAGCAGAAAGTTTGAAAGTCTCATTTCTCCCCCGGTCCTTATGAGCAGATCCGGTTCAGGCAGGCCGGAGGTATAGAGATATTCCTGAAAATCCTTCTCGGAAATCGGTTTTTTCTTTCCCTCCTCGATTATGCTGTTCACGGCGTTGATTATCTCCTCCCTGCCCCCGTAGCTAAGAGCCAGGGTTATCGTCAGGGAGTCGCACTTTTCCGTCATTTTCATCACGCGCCCGAGAAGCTCACGTATGTCTTTGGGGAGGTTCGAGAGATTACCGATCGCGTTTAGCCTGGTGTTCTGCGCAAGCAGCTTATCGCCTTCATTTGAGAGATACTGCCTTAAAAGATCCATTAGGGCGAGAACCTCTCCCCCCGGCCTCTTCCAGTTTTGGGCGGAGAATGCGTAAAGAGTTAAATATTCTATCCCGATCTCCCGCGCGGCACGGACCACCGATTTTGCAGACTTTATTCCTTCCCTGTGACCGATCATCCTGTCGAGATTCTTTCGCTTCGCCCATCTTCCGTTGCCGTCCATTATTATGACAACGTGTCTGGGGATAGGACCCGGTGTGGAAATGTTACGGTTTTTCTGCATTACGAGACATTGTTTGAGAGCTTCGCTGACAACCGTCGCTTCAGCTCGCCGCCCGATAGATGTAAGAAACGGGATATGCGATCAGAACGACCGTAGCAATTACCACCATGGCCACGATCAGGGCGACCGGGTATATGAGAAGTGCCCCCAGGTAGAAAAGGGCTCTTTTCAGCGGAACCCACTCCCGGGATGCTTCGGGAAGGTCGGAAACGCAGCTTTTGACAAATCCTGATATTATTCCAGTAAAAAGTGTGGAC
>JAPOYE010000037.1 GCA_026706695.1 Candidatus Dadabacteria bacterium
GCGCACGTACGGATCTGTGCGGGGGGTGCGGGGAAACCCGCATTCCTACCGCAACCGGACTTGGGTGCGGGGAATGTCGAGACATAAGTTCCGGGGGCGAGGGTAACCGCCGCGGCATCTGTTCGGGGTTTTCCGCGTTCTCAGGGTCCCGGTTTTTCCGTATGCTGCCCGGATACGAGTACAATGTGGTCTCTCTCTATTTCCCTGTGGAAATTTTCCGGCAGGCACGCCCAGTCTCGGGCTTCCACCAGAAAGGGGATATTCGATTCCCGAAAGGCTTCCGAGAGCGCTTTCAGTCGGTCGGTGTCAATCCGCCGCAGCCCGGGCGCGCGCAACGCCAGATCCAAGTCGCTTCCGCCATGGCTTCGGCCATGAATGCGGCTGCCGTAAACCCAAGCCTCGACTCCGGGCAGGTGGCGGCGCAGCAGCTCTTCGATCATCTCCCGGTGCCTCGATGATAAGTGCAGTTTTTCAGCCATCGTCTGTTCCTTCCATTACATCGGCCAGTGCCTTGGCGTCAGCTATAAAATCCGGAAGCAGCCGGATCGTGCTCTCGGCGAAGTTTTTTCCGTAACCGTGCGCCGTATCGTTACGGTTGTCACGGTACGAAAGCCAGCGCTCGCAGGCTTCCGCGTCAATGAGGTCATGCTTGGCGGCGTAGCGGAAAAGGTCCTTGAAGACCAGTTGGTCCGCCCGACGGTTGTCAGCGAAATAAGCCCTCAGAACTTTTTTCAGCAGGTTGCCGCTCTGCTCCAGAATAATTTCAAACTCTTTTACGCAGGCCGCGCGGTAGGCGTCATAGGCGATTCCATCCGGGTCTGTGCGTTTCAACTCTTCGAGACAGTGTTCAAGAGTGTCAAGGCAGCGTCTGAGAAATTCCGTATCAATGCTCATGGTTTTTGCGGCCTCAAAACCCAGTCGCCTTCAGCTTTTCGGAAAATTCCAATCTTCTGGAAAAATACCCCAAAAGAACAAAGAAGGCAATTGAGTGTCAATGGTACGTTAAGGCGTCTTTCTGCTTCTGGTAGCTTATGACGCTTCGTTCATAGTTCCCGAACAGTTTTGTCAGCAGCGTTGTCTTGTCCGTCTGACGGGCGCCCGTAACGACAACGGTGGGAAAGTGCCCCGGCATGCGCCTGACTGACGCGGTTATTTCTCTTGGAAACTCATTATCCGACTCCCGGCAAAACATTCGCTGGCAAGATGGCGGAACTTATACTGTAAAAATCGCGGAGTTTCTACTGGTAAAATTGCGGGATTTGTGTTATAAAAATTGCGGAGAGCCTGCTGGTAAAGTGCAGGGGAGGAACCGATGGCTGAAATACTGGCGAGATGGCAGAAAAAATCTATCGAAACCGCGATGACGGAACGGAGGGTACTGCTTCTGGCCGGTCCTCGCCAATGCGGCAAGACAACCCTGGTCAGGCACCTTGACAGGGAAAATACCGAATACCGCACCCTGGATGACAAAATATCGAGAGAACTTGCCGGTGTCGACCCGTTTGAATTCGTCAATCATGAAAAAGGAATGCTGATAATTGATGAAGTTCAGAAAGTCCCGGACCTCCTGTCCGTTATAAAAATGAGAGTTGATGAGAACACAAGGCCGGGACAGTTTCTGCTTACAGGCTCATCCAACGTCCGGAAACTTCCGGGTGTGACGGAATCTCTTGCCGGCCGCGTCGCGAAGATAAGGCTTAGGACCCTTACCGAGGGGGAAATACGAAACACGGGAGCGGGATTCCTTAAGCGGGCGTTTGATCAGGACTTTAAATACCAGTGGGAGAATTACGAGCGTGGCGAGTTAATCGAAGCGGCGGCAAGAGGAGGTTATCCCGAGACCATAGGCCTTGGGGAATGTGCACGCAGGCGATGGCACACGGATTACGTGGAAGCGCTGCTTGAAAGAGACCTTGCCGAGATAGCCAGAATAAAAAACCATGATGCCATGCGCCAGCTCATGAGAGTTCTAGCCGCGTGGTCATCAAGGTTTGTTGATCTCTCCGCCATAGGCGGCGGGATGTCCATTCAGCGCGCGACTCTTGAGTCCTACCTGAATATGCTTGAGACCCTGTTTCTCGTGGAGCGCGTGCCGCCCTGGAGCGATACGGACTATGGGCGCGTCGGGAAAAGGAGAAAGATTTTCATGACTGACAGCGGACTGATTTTCTCAATGCTGCGTCTGAGCGTCGATCGGATAAGGAGGGATGCCGACCGCAGCGGGAAACTTCTTGAAAACTTCGCTTTCAACGAACTTGCGTCTCTTGTGGACGCCGGCAATGGAGAGTACGAACTCCATCATTACCGCGACCGCGAAAAACGTGAGATTGATTTCATCATCACCCGGGATGACGGTGCGATACTCGGCATTGAGGTAAAAGCCGCGACGGCTGTCCAGAGAAGTGACTTCAAGCACCTCAAGTGGTTCAGGGACAGAGTCGCCGGAAGAAATTCTTTTACGGGGGTGGTGCTGTATTGCGGAAAAACCGCGGGGTCTTTCGGTGAAGGGCTCTGGCTGGTTCCCTTCGGAGCGATGTGGGCCTGAAGGTTACCCCGGGGTCCGGCCTTGACATCAGGCTCCCCGGTCAAGTTCGTCGTGGCCCTTGGCGCACAGATAAAGAGCCTGCTCTGCGGCATCGCCCGACTGTTTTTTTCTTTTGCCGTTTTTCACAAGCCTGAGCGAGGGCGCGGGTTTTTCTTTCATTTCGGCTTTGCGATTATTCCAACCCCACCAGGTGCGAACGGGGAAGCTTTCTGTCTCCCCTGATAACGGCCTCATGTTCAAGTATGTACCGCCCGACGTCAACAGACGGATCTATGTCGGCTGCCCGCGCCGAATCTTCCATTGCTTCTTCTTCCCTGCCGATAATTTTTTTCGCGACACCTCTGAACAGGTAGGACAGGGCAAGCTCTGGGTCGAGGTCTATGGCCTCGTCGAAGTCACAGACAGCTTTTTCGTGTTTCCCCAGCGCGTTTTTGAGACACCCTCTGTTGTGATAGATGGCCGGCTCTGCGGGATCCATCTTTTCGGCTTCGTCAAAGTTGGCGACCGCCTCCTCGTATCGTCCGAGACATGAGTTTGCGAATCCTCTTTCATCGTAGGAGTACTCGTCTTCAAGCGCGGCAGCTTTATCGAAGTCGGCGATTGCTTCTTCGTATCGTCCGAGCCAGTTTTTGGCGCTTCCCCTCTCGGTGTAGAACTCCGGGTCTTCAGGGCAGAGACTTATTGCCCTGTCATAGTCCTTTACTGCTTCTTCGATCCGTCCCAGATTTCTGTTGATCCACGCTCTTTCGTAGCAGACGCCGGGGTCTTCCGGGTCAAGGCTTATGGCTTTGTCAAGGTCGGATAAGGCCTGCTCGTATTGTCCGAGTCTTGTGTTTGCGCGCACCCTGGCGTTGAGGAATTCCATATTTTCGGGGTCGAGGCGCACCGCGTGGTCAAAGTCCTCCACGGCCTCTTCAAACCGCTCAAGCGCTGTTTTGGCCCAGGCCCTTTTGTAGAAGGCACCGGAGTCTTCGGGGCCGAGTCTTATAGCCTCGTCGAAATCCGCTACGGCTTCTCCGTATCGTTCAAGTTTTGTGTTCATCCACGCTCTTTCGTGGCGGACGCCGGGGTCTTCCGGGTCAAGGCGTATGACTCTGTCGAGGTCGGCTAACGCCTCTTCGTATCGCACGAGTTTCGTGTTCGCCCACGCTCTCTGGGAAAAGGCGTGCGGATCTTCGGGATCGAGACTTATGGCTCTGTCAAGGTCGGCCACCGCCTTTTCGTATCGCCCGAGGCGCATATTTGCGCACGCCCTGTTGTAGTGGGCAAGAGGATCTTCGGGATCAAGGCTTATGGCCTTGTCGAAATCTTCAAAGGCTTTTTTCTCCAGTCCGAAGACGCATCTGAAAGCGCCTCTGTCAATGAGGGAAGAAACGTACTCGGGGTTTTCCCTTGCCGTTTCGTCGAAGTCCTCCGGGTAGTCTTCCCGCGGACCCCGGCTGTATCTCGCGACTCCCTTGTCGCCGTACGCCCAGGAGTTTTCAGGAGGCATATATTCATAGTAATTCTCGGTTTCACGATGGCGGTCCAGCATTTCCGAAAGCATTTGTTTAAGCGCCACGGTGTTGAGATTCTCAGGGTTAAGCAATATCGCTTTCCCAAGGTCTTCTTCGGCTTCTTCGTACTGCTCAAGGTATATTTCCGCAACTCCTCTCTGGAAATAGGACATATCGGCTTCGGGATCGAGCCTTATGGATTTGTCGAGGTCTTCAACGGCTTCTTCGTATCTTTCAAGCTTGATTCTCGCGACCCCTCTGTAGTAGTAGGCCCCTGCGTCTTCAGGGTCGAGATTTATTGTTTTGTCAAAGTCTTCTGCGGCTTCCCCGAACCGTTCAAGCTCGAGCTTTACGGTTCCTCTTTCGTAGAGAGCCATAATGTTTTCAGGATCAAGGCTTATCGCCTTGTCATAGTCGGCGACCGCTTCTTCGCGCTGATTCAGATACTGCTTCATTCTCCCCTTCTCGTAGTGGCATTCTGACATCCGGGGGGCAAGCCTAATGGCTCTGTCAAAATCACCTATGGCTTCCCTGTAGCGACCCAGTTCTCCCTTCGCTACCCCGAGGTTGTAATAGGCAAGTTCGTGCTTCGGATCAAGGCCCAAGGCTCTGTTGAAATCCGCCATGGCTTCCGCGACGCGGTTCAGGTTGAGTTTCGCAACCCCGCGGTTGATATAGGAAGCGGTTCTTTTCGGATCAAGGCTTATGGCTTTGTCATAGTCCTCGATGGCTTCTTCGTACATCTCCCGTGCGCTCTTCGCGACTGCCCGGTTGTGGTACGCGCTCGCGTCGCGCGGATTGAGTTCTACGGCGGCGTCAAATTCGCGAATAACGGGGTCCTGAATGTTCCCGCCGGTTATAAAGCCTCCGGTCAGGGGGTCGTAGTATCCGTCCTGCGTGTCTTCAGGGTGTTTTTTCATCGCATCGCCGTTTTTTCGCAAGCATCTCCTTCAT
>JAPOYE010000038.1 GCA_026706695.1 Candidatus Dadabacteria bacterium
GGGGGGGGGGGTGAGCGGATATTATTTGTTATTGTTTGAAGTTTAACTGGAATACGAGGGTATTTTTAGAAGTGCCTTATAAATATTTGGTCTAAGCATCTCAAAAAATCAATGGCTTCCCCGTTCACAGGATTTGATAAGGCGCTTGATACTACCGGGACGCGTTCTGAACAGGATCACATGAGAAGCATTGCAGACTTTCCGACTGTTTTGCCCGTACTGGCTCAAAGTGACTGGCTTAGGTATCTCGGAAGATTAACAACATCCCAAGCCACAAAATTTGACAAGGCTCTGGACGCCAGATACCTGCAAAGTCACATAGTGCGGATACAATCACAGGCTGTTTGACGGAAGACACACAATCGGGGGAGCCTAGACGAGCGTGGCCAAGATGTGTGCCGAGACCGGGTGTTCAAACAAGGAGCAGCTCAATGGGTATGTCGGGTCTTTGTGGAAAGACGCCACCACGCCGAAAGGTCTGCCTTTCTTTACTATGGAAAAGCAGACCTACGATTCTCTGGCCAGCAAACTGAGCAAATATGGGATCAGCAAGAGATGGACTTACGACGCTTTGTCTTATGACGCCCTTGAAGTACTCGCCGCGGGAATATCAGCGGTAGCGATGGTGTATTTTCTGAAAACAGAGCAGATTGAGGAACTGTCGGAAACTCTCGCCGCGATGGCGGTTGTAAGCGTTGCCTCAGCCAACCCGCTTCTGGCTCTGGTTATGGTCTCCTCGGTTGCGTATGCGATTGCGACCGGAACCGGCCTTGACGCCGGAGCCGCGGTTGAAGGGATTGTAAAAAGTTCGATTATTTCGGGAACGCTGGTTCTCCTTCCCGGGATGTTTTTATTGCAAATAGCCGTCGCAGTTGCCATTGCTCTTCTGCTTGAGGAAACCATGAAGGATGAGAACTACGCGTTTGTCGAGGAGTTCGCAATGGAAAAGATTAATGAGCTGGGAACCTGGATTCCGGATATTCAGGGGGAGGAAAATTGGATGAGGGTTTTATACGGTCTTCCAAAGTCAATGGAAACGCGAGCCTGCCTTCAATCCGCTTCATAAAACATTACGCAACAAAGAATCCGGAAAATAGGCGAAAAAACGGAAATACGTTACCATGTATGAAAGAAGTCCGCCGGAAGGAAAAATTCTTCCCGATTGACCCGACGGAAAAACCCAGAGAAGCACAAAGAGCATGCCCGATATCACTGTCAAGGAGGTTTTCCGGGGACTGGATGAAGTTTCTGAGGAATGTTCGTCCGAGAACTGGGACGTCTCCTTTGAATGGTACCGGTCTCCTGAAAAGGTGATCTCGGTCAGCATCAATCCCGGAGGAGAGATTTACTACGCGGCTATAATCGGCACATGCCGGAAAAAACCTGCTTCCGCCCGGCGTTTCAGATGACCTCTCGGCACGGATAGAGGAAGTCATGAAAAAACCAGATGAAGGAGCAGAAAACAGAGGACCTCCGGCATATGATCCCTGGATCATCAATTGCTTGTGGGATTCCCTGTAAGTCGCTGATCTGCGATTGCCTCCCGCTTCCCGGAAAAGATTTACAGAAAGGGGAAAATTAGTTACCTTTTCTGTGGAGGCAAAACAATGAAGATGTCGGCACTGATCGAATTTCTGGATCTGCTTTCAGAAAACGGGATACACGCTTTCACAAACGGGATGATCAGGAATGTTTTCCCGGGCGAACCGGAGGAGAACCTGAAAAAGACGCTCAAAAGAGCCGTGGCGGACCGCGTGATCGAAAGGGCCTGCCGGGGCGTATATCTGCGGAACAACTCCGCCAACGCCTACAGGCTTGAATCCGTAGCGGCCGCGCTTCGCGGGGGAAAGTACTCATACATAAGTCTTGAGACGGCCCTTTCTGAATACGGCGTAATAAGCCAGATGACTCTTAACTACCTCACGGTGATGACTACGGGAAGGAGTCAGAAATACACCACGTCCTACGGAACAATAGAGTTTACGCATACCTCACGCCGAGAATCCGAGATTGTCCGCAATACTTACTGGCAGAACGCAAGACCGCTCAGGACCGCGAACCCCGAGACGGCTCTTGAAGACCTGAGGCGGGTGGGCCGCAACGTTCACATGGTTTCAATGGAAACCTATCATGAGGTGATCCGTGACCGCAGTCCCGTTAACTGAAAAAGTCGAAAAAATCGTCGGTTCCGCTCCGGCCCTCGCGCAGCTACGCCCCGTAATTGAAAAGGAACTCATACATTACGACATTTTTTACGTCCTGTGCCGCAAGGCCCTGATTCCCCCCGAAATGGCTTTTGTGGGCGGCACGTGTCTGCGTCTGTGCCACGGATCAAACCGATACAGCGAAGACATTGATTTTCATGCGGGGGAGAATTTTCAGCCGAAGGATTTTGAGAGGATCCGGTCTGAACTCGAGAGTTACATATCCGGCCGTTACGGATTTGAGACAGAGGTGAGGAGTCCAAAAGAAATGAAGGAAGACTCCGGTTTCGCAAACAGCCGCGAGAGCACCTGGAAGGTTGTCATAAAAACCGGCGGGGACAGAAAAGATCTGCCTCAGCAGCGAATCAATATAGACATAGGATGTCTTCCCGCGTACGAAGTCTCGCCTCAGATTATCAGGACCAATTACCAGGATCTTCCGGACGGCTACAATACAATGTTCGTCAGGTGCTCTTCTCTTTCCGAAATACTGGCTGACAAACTGGTCGCGCTTGCGGCGCGCAGCAACATAAAAGCCCGGGACCTGTGGGACATACTGTGGCTGCGGCAGAAAGGTGCCATGCTGAAGCCCGATTTAATCAGACTGAAAATTGCCGACCGCGGGATAACCGAGCGTTACGAATCTCTTCTTGAAAACAGAATCGATACGATGCCCGGGTATTTTGAAAAGCAGCTGTTTCAGCGGGAAATGTCGAGATTCCTTGACAGGACGACATTGTCGGAAACAGTGGCGAAACCGGAATTTCTCGCTTCCCTGAGCGCACATATTACAGGTATGCTAAGAGATATCCGTGAAATTCTTTACTCTTAGGGCAGAACACAACCGGAGCTTGTTCCGTAAAGGAATTCGGGGAGGATAAGTCCATTTTGTCACCGCAACAGACGCAATTTTCAAACAGGCTCCGCGCGGCATTCGAAGCCAGCCAACTTGAAGACGGAATGAATCATCCCGCGGAGCGAATTATCAGAAAGGCGTTGCGTTCCCCGAAAAACCGGCAAGTTCTCGACTGGCTTAAGAGTTTTTCTCTGGATGAGGAACATCCAGACTTTGCCGCATCAGTTCTGCGCTGCCTTGGGCGCCAGACGAAACCTGGGACATGTTCATGGCGCACTGAACTAATTCGCAGGGCGCTGACTACAGATGATGTGGAAATCAGAGATGCCGCGGTGCAGGCAGCAGAATCGTGGGACGAGGAGGAATCGGCAAACATTCTCAAGTCGCATCACGAGCCCGAGCCGTGGCTTCGTGAATACATCTTGGATGTGATCAGCGACTTGGGAAAATAACTCGTGTTTTCGTTCCCACCCGCAAATTACGCAACCTCGTCCCGGCCGTCTCCATGATCGTCCCCGTAACCCTCGGGCTACCCTCCTTGCTTAAGATTGCAAAAAGGTTAACGAAACCCTTTTTTATGATGTTCTTGTGAAGAAGAGAATAAGAGATTTAGGCATCCGAATTCGCTCGGAATTACCGTCCGAATTCAGTCGTAATAGGCAACGATTGTCATAAAATCTGTCCATGTCCATAGACTAAGAGCTATTTCTTGCTTAGCAACTTTTCTTCTGTTACATTTTCAATAACTGTACTTGTTTGAAAATCTCGTTATTTTTACTTCCTTCTTGTTTAAAGCAGGGAGGAATCTATGGAAATTTTTTGGGCTGACCCCGCTAAAGCAACTATTGCTATAATCGCCGCATTGGGAGTTCTCTACGGACTTGGCCTCTTCATTTTCAAGGTTGGAGGTTGGCATAATTCTGTCAATACCGATCGAGAGAACTTTAAGGAGTTTATGGAAGAAGTTCGTAAGGATCTTAAGGAGCTTATTAAAAAGGTTTCAGTAATAAGCGGAACACTTGATGCAAAGAGTCCCGTCGAGTTAAACAAGACAGGTCAAACAATTTCAAAAGAACTTAATGTTCCTAGTTGGGCAAGAGAGACTGCTCCTGATTTTGTTGCTCAGCTTAAAGGAAAACAACCTTATCAAATCCAGGAGTTCTCTTTCGACTGCGTAAAAGGAAGTAAATCAATTTTAACTGAATCTATAGAAATACAGGCTGAAATTGCTGCTTATGAACATGGACTTGTAAAGTCAGATATTCTGGACGTTTTCGCAGTTGAATTAAGGAACGAATTGCTTCGACTTCTGGCAATCCCTAAATAGATAAGAAGCAACTGTCAACTAGGTAGTTCCCAAAAAAAAGGTATAAGCCGCGTCCGGGTGGGCGGGAACCCGGTAATCGATCCACCGAAGCGGTTCTTGAACCCCAGACTGACCACGAGCCTTGCCGAATCTCGATATAGGAATCGTTAAAAGGAAACAGCGTACGGTCGTCGCTGACGCGCGTAAGCGTGCCCACGGGGTCGTCGTGGAGCAGTACATCGAGAACACGTACATCAGTCATCGCCTTCCCCGTCAAGGCTGTAGAGAGGGCGGGGAACCTGCAGTCCGGTATCCGGGAACACATCGGCGAAGCTACCGTGCGCAAGCGACTTTACGGCGGGCAGAAATTCGCGCGGGACAAGCGCGAGTTCAAGATCAAGAGCGCGGGCAAGCGCCACCAGGCTTGAGGGCCTGAGGTCGACCGCGCAGTTCTCTGTTTTCGAGATATGACCCCGCGGGACT
>JAPOYE010000039.1 GCA_026706695.1 Candidatus Dadabacteria bacterium
GTGAGGGGTTTTTGGCGTGAATGAGAAAGGATGTGGTCTTACGGGTCCGCATCCTTTTTTTTTTGAGATTGCGGGGAAATGGCCAGCATAGATGAAATAGTCAGGGAATTTCAAGGGGCGGACCGTCAGGAAATGATAGAGCTCCTGATAGATTATTCGGAAGACCTTCCCGAGATTCCAAGGAGGTTCGCCGAGCGAGTGGACAGAGACCTCCACCAGGTGCACGAGTGTGAAACCCCGGTTTTTATCTGGGTCGAGATAGAAGACGGCAAGGCACGCATATTCGCTGACGTCCCGGAACCGTTTCCGACCGTGAGGGGACTTGTGTCGATTCTCGTGAGTGCCTTTGACGGCCTGAGCCCTGAGGAGATCGAATCCGCGCCGGTGGACTTTATCTCCCAGCTCGGAGTGGCCCAGAAACTCGGGATAAGAAGAGTAAGGGGTCTCAGCGCGGTTTATGCGAGGATAAAAAGCGAGGTAAAAAGGCACGGTGCGGTCACATGATTGAAGAAGAAAGAATGAAAATGATCATGGATCACTACGAAAATCCGAGAAACTTCGGTCCGCTTGAGAGCCCCACGGTGACTCTTAGGGGAGGCAACCCGAATTGCGGAGACACTCTGAATATCTATATCCGTACAGCCGATGGGGGAGTCATAGAAGATATAAGTTTTGACGGGGAAGGCTGCACGATAAGCCAGGCTGCGGCTTCCCTTCTTACTGAATTTATAAAGGGAAAGACCGTGGAGCAGATCGGAGAGCTCGACTCCGACTACCTCAGGGAACTTCTCGGCAAGGATATCATGGTAACCCGCCCGAAGTGCAGCCGCCTCGCCCTTGAAACCCTCAAATCATGGGCAAGGGGTTTCGAGAGGGGAAAAACCGCCTGATTTTTGGTATACTTCACTTTATCACTCAACCAGACTCAAGGAGATTCAAACAATGAAAAACGGCAAACTCGACAAAACGGTTCTGAACGAGAGAATTGAGGAAGCGCTTAAATACCCGCTTTTCGATTCCATATTCAACAGGCGCTCAAGGAGATTCGGCCTTGGAATGGAGCTTAAGGACAGCACCCTTGAGTTCAAGTCGAAATATGATCCCGTGCCCCTTACCGAGGTGGAGGAAGCACTTCTGGTGTGGGCCGGAACGGGGCTCACCGGGCTTTGCCTGGCCGACCTGCCGCCGGAGAACGGGATAGACCTTCTCTGCCAGTGGACGGGAAGAACTTGGCCTTCTGCGTGCAACAACCACGGGACTGAGCTTTTTTTCACAAACGACAACGGCCTCTACCACGTGGACGTGAAGAACATGCTTCCCAAGGAGCATGAGATCGATCTGTTTTTCAAGCTCTCCCGCGAGGAGAAAATCGCGAGAGTCCTGGAACTTTACAGGGAAAGCCTTAACAAACTTGAGGACGGAAGGGCGGACATGCCCGATAAGATGCCGGGGCTTTTCGAGTTTAACCAGTGGAATGCAAACAAGCCCGGCTCCACGCTTTTTGTTCCGGTCACGGACGTAACTGAGGAATATCTGAATCTTCTTACCCTTTACTGTGCTCACAGCTACGGATTCACGATTATCGACGATCTTACCGGGAAGCCCGCGGGCGTTGAGAAGTGGGTGGAGAGTGGCAGGCTCAAGGGTGAGATAAAGCTTTCTCTGTTTGACCTTGAAGTAAGAATCCTAACGGGACTTAACGTTGAGCAGGCGTTTATTACGCAGAACATGGCCCTTGCCCTCCAGCCTCTGGGACTTGCCGGATGGGCGTTTACGGGCTTCATACCGAGATTTGCCATGGGAGCCGCCCCGAACCTGTTCAAAGGGCTCGGATTCCGGTTCATCCAGCCGAAAAAGGGTACGATCGATCCTCCCACTACCGTTCCCGTGGGAAAGGACGGGGTTTTTGAAGCCTACTGTCCGCCTTACTACGAGAACATGGATGATGCGATTGATCACTTCTTGGCCCACAAATGGAAAGCTTGGGAATCCGACAAGCCTTTCCCTTATACGGAACCCGACAGGCATCTCATGAAGGCCCCAAGACCGACGGAGACCACCATGCAGATTGTAAGGGATGTCGCGAACTACATTTATGACACTTACGGCAGATTTCCCGCGTTTATTGATCCCATGTACATGAGATTAGTTTTTCAGGCGATGCACATAGATGTGGATTTCTACGACCAGTATTATCCGAAAGGGTCTTATTCGGACAGGCATCTCCAGGCTTTTCTCGAGAACAATCCGGACCAGAGAGAGCGGTTCGAGAAGTAGCATCTGCCCTGTGCGTAGAGTTTAACTCGGTTTGGGGTAGGGGAGAAAACCAGCATGCGCGTAGCGATTATCGGAAATGGG
Source organism: Candidatus Dadabacteria bacterium (assembly GCA_026706695.1). Classification (NCBI taxonomy): domain Bacteria; kingdom Pseudomonadati; phylum Thermodesulfobacteriota; class Candidatus Dadabacteria; species Candidatus Dadabacteria bacterium. The sequence goes on from JAPOYE010000039.1 coordinate 2,359, forward strand.
GTGACCGGAGTTGCAGCTGCCCTGAGCATACGCAGGCTCCAGCCCGACTGGGAGATCGTCATGATCTCGGGGGAGTCCTCCTTTCACTATTCCCGCCCGGCGCTCATGTACGTATTCATGGGCCACATGAGCTACAAGGACACCAAGCCCTACGAGGACAGTCTCTGGAGGAAAAACCGGATTGACTTGGTAAGGGGCTGGGTTACCGAAATCGATACTGCCGGAAAAAAGCTCATCATGCACGAAAAAGATCCCGTTTCGTTCGATAAGCTGCTTGTCGCCACGGGATCCAAGTCAAACAAGTTCGGGTGGCCCGGCCAGGATCTCGGAGGAGTACAGGGCCTCTACAGTCTTATGGATCTCAGGCTTCTTTACGAGAACGTAAGGGAAGCCCGAAGCGCCGTTATCGTCGGAGGAGGCCTGATCGGGATCGAACTTGCCGAGATGCTCCATTCTCGCAATATCCACGTCACATTCCTGGTGAGAGAAAAGTCCTATTGGACTAACGTTCTTCCGATTGAGGAATCACAGATGATAAACCGCGTGATTCTGGAGCAGGGGATCGATCTCAGGCTCTTAACGGAGCTTAAGGAGATAGAAGGAAACGATTCGGGAAGAGTGCGGGGAGTTGTGACCAACAAAGAGGAATTTATAGAATGCCAGATCGTCGGTCTCACTGCGGGGGTAAGTCCCAACGTAGCCCTCGCCAAGGCAAGCGGGATAAAGACAGGGAGGGGGATCCTGGTTGACTGGAGCTTCAGGACCGATACCCCGGATGTTTTTGCCGCCGGGGACTGCGCCGAGATAATCACCGAGGGGGAGGGAAGGAATCTTATTCAGCAGGTCTGGTACACGGGCAAGAACCAGGGAAAAGTGGCGGGAGAGGTAATAGCCGGCCGACACAGCGTGTATGACCCGGGGATATGGTATAACTCGGCCAAGTTTTTCGATCTTGAGTACCAGACTTACGGTACAGTGAGAAACGTTCCGGTTGAAGGGGAGGACAATTTTTACTGGGAGCATCCCGATCACGGCCGTTCAATAAGAATCGTTACGAAAGACGGAGCCGTCTGCGGCATAAACGTCATGGGCCTTCGCTACAGCCACAGGGTTTGCGAGAGCTGGGTGGCGGAGAAGAGATCCCTTGACTATGTGCTCGATCATCTGGGGGATGCCAATTTCGATCCGGAATTCTATGAAAAATGCGAAGCGGAAATAATAAAGGAGATAAGAAAACAGGCTGCCTGATGGAACAAAACATTATAGATTACGATTTTAAGGAAGAAGCCCTTGGTTTTGAGGAACCGGAGAAGGCCCCGGACAAGCCGCTTGGAACTGGAGAAAAGCTTTCTCTTGCCGTTTTGGGCTTCGGAATACTGATGTTTGCTCTTCAGTCCATGGGCATGCCTCCGGGCGGAACATGGGCCGGATTTCTTCTGGTACTCCTTCCTGTTTTCTTCGGTACGGCGTTTTACTTTTACCTTAACTTCAAGGGCACTGTTCCGGGAATCAAGCATGATAACATCTACTTCAGGGGGCTAACCAACAAAGGGATTCTCGGCTGGCTTGTCGGCATTGTGTTCACCGGTTTCTACATATCTCTTTACTGGTTTCCCGAATACCTGGCGGGGGGAATAAAGATCGTAAACCCGCTTTCTCTGGCCCTTTCAGGTTCTCCGGCCAACAACTGGTTTTTCTACGGTTTTCTCTACACCCTGGCCGTTTTCATCTTCGGAGCAAGGATGTTCATGAAGTACAGGAATAACCGCTACCAGAAAATAAGAACGGCTTCGGTGATGTTTTTTCAGCTTGGGTTCGCTTTCCTTATCCCCAACATACTGATGCTGTTTAACCAGCCCGAGTTCTACCTTAGCTATTTCTGGCCGCTTAAGCCGGAGTACCTGTTTCCGGGTACGTTCAGCTATTTCGTGAATCATCCCGGGGGACTTGGAATGTTCCTTGTTTTCTGGGGAGCCGTGATGACCTTCATCGCCACTCCGCTGCTTACCTACTACTTCGGCAAGAGGTGGTACTGCTCTTGGGTGTGCGGCTGCGGAGGGCTTGCAGAAACCATGGGAGATCCGTGGAGGCAGCTTTCCGACAAATCGAAAAAGGCGTGGCGGATAGAACGCTGGGTAGTGCATTCCGTGCTGGTGTTTATCGTCGTTACGACGGTTCTTCTCTGGATCAACTCCGCGACCTCGGGGTCGGTGTTCGGAGAAGCCTCGATGTCCCTTAAGAAATGGTATGGATTTTACATAGGGGCCATTTTCTCCGGGGTCATAGGCGTGGGTTTCTACCCCATAATGGGAAGCAGGGTGTGGTGCCGGTTCGGTTGTCCCATGGCGGCCGTGCTCGGGATTTTCCAGAGGTATCTTTCAAGGTTCAGGATTACCACAAACGGCGACCAGTGCATGTCGTGCGGAAACTGTTCAACTTACTGCGAGATGGGCATAGATGTCAGGGCTTACGCTCAGAAGGGCGAAACCATAGTGAGGGCGTCGTGCGTCGGGTGCGGGGTGTGCTCGGCCGTGTGCCCCAGGGGTGTGCTCAAGCTTGAAAACGGTGGGACTTTCAAGGACCGGTTCTCCGGTTCCGACAAACCGCTTGGGGCGCTTGTCAATTCGCTTAAGCATGTTTAGGTCGGGAATTACAGACAGGCAATGGACCCCTATTTTACCCCATGTTGAGAAACAGCAGCAATTCCCACTAACTGCCAATAATGTTGAGATTTTTTGACCATGTTGAAAAACCCTTTAGAATAAAGGGGATACAGGTTTTACCTTCGTACATTTTGCCCTTGAAAACAGGGTGAAAGCTTACGAAAATGCAACATCAGAAGCTTCAAAAAATCTAAAAATATCAGTAAAATACAAAACTAGTGGGAATTCCTGGAGAAACAGCAAAAAGAAATAACGGCAATTATTGACTTTGTACGCGCTTCCAGCGGGCATTTGGACCTGTACTCGTACAAACTACCAGGCGCCCTGGTCTCTCAATACCTCCAAGCCTCTTCTGACTTGACGTTCAGTGGCGTATGGGAGCATTTGTATATTAATACGGCGCAGGGTCAAGCCGTCGGGCGCACGGTCCAGCATGGCGAGAATTACTTCCCGACGTTCGGCCGGATTACTAAGCTGATGTCGTGAAACTACATGTTGACCGTGCCGGAAACGCACCGTCACATCTCTTCCATTATCCTCAATCTCGGGGCGCGGAAGACGCGCGGACTCCATTGTCTCCGCCATCTTGATAGTTCCGGTTCCCCACTTCTCAATAATTCCGCTACGGTAGAACGTATTGGAGATCAGAGGGTTCCACGGTCGGGAGTGGTGTGGTTCGAACAGTTTCTCAGGAGTCAGTCCGAAATGCAGCGGACCTGGGGAGCCCACTTCCATACGGTCATCATAGATCGCCAGATCTACAGAACTGCCAGCAATGATGTAGTCGCGATGGCATAGCGCATTTATAATCGCTTCCCGCGTTGCTTCGTGAGGATGGGGCAAAAAAAAGAGAGTCAGAGAATCTTGAAAAATACAGACGTTCCCATGGAGGTAGGAATCAAAATATAATAAGGATACTGATGGTTAGCGATGAAAGAGTGCGCAAGAATCAATAATATCCTCGGTTTTTAAGTGAGGGTTCGTAGAATCAGTACTGGAAAATTCAGATATTGAGAAACTCGACGGACTCCATGCTTTCCTTTTTCCCTCGGTCGGTTCTTTCGATTATCTCCCCGTTTTCTATGTCAAAGATGAAGCAGGCTATGCCGGAAAGTATCTCCATGTTAAACTCCAGGAAATTGTTGACGTATACTTTGGAGTCTTCAATGATTTCCTTCTTGTCGGCTTTTTCCGGTTTTCTTACTAAAATGAAATACGCGCACAGAAAATCCGGAAGGTCGGCATTGTGGGCGAATACGGCCTTTGAATCGTACTTCAGGATTACGTTATTGTTAAAATAGCGCTGGTATCCGGCAATGAGCGGCTGGTTCAGGTGAGACAGTGCGTAAACTATCGCGACGGCAATCTTGCTCTGGTTCTCAATCATGAAATCAAGTGCTTCCTTGTTGAAGCGCTCAAGTGTTTTTTCCGGTTTTTCCTTGTCTCTTGGTTCTCGCATTTCATCC
>JAPOYE010000040.1 GCA_026706695.1 Candidatus Dadabacteria bacterium
AGAGCTGCATCTTGGCACCAACAGCATTTCGGATATCTCTGCCCTCTCTGGACTGTGTTTTCACCGGTTCCTGCGCGACCGGCCAGAAGATCATGGCGAACTCGGCGGAAACCATGAAGCGACTTACTCTTGAACTCGGTGGGAACGACGCCGGAATCGTTCTTCCGGACGTCGATCCCAAGCAGATCGCCGAAGGGCTTTTCTGGGGCGCGTTCATCAATAGCGGCCAGACCTGCGCGGCGCTGAAACGGCTCTATGTTCATGATGACGTGTACGACGAGGTCTGCGATGAACTGGTTGAACTCGCCCGAAAGATGAAGGTTGGCGAGGGTACGAACGAGGATGTCGTTTTGGGTCCGATCCAGAACCGAAAGCAATACGATATTGTGGCCAGATTGGTGCGAAGCGCGGAGTCCAAGGGACGCGTTCTCCTGGGCGGAGACCCCGGAGAGATACGGGAAGAAATGGGCGGGAAGGGATATTTTTATCCCCTCACGATCATAGCCGACCTGGAAAACGGAGACCCCTTGGTTGACCAGGAACAGTTCGGTCCCGTTCTGCCGATCATCCGCTATCACCATATTGAGGAAGCGATCGAGAAGGCAAACGACAATCCGAACGGTCTCGGGGGTTCGGTCTGGAGCCGGGACATAGAAAAGGCAAGAGAGATCGCGAACCGGATGGAATGCGGTTCGGTCTGGATAAACAAGCACGGAATGATCCAGCCCAACGCCCCGTTCGGCGGGGTAAAACGCTCGGGCTTCGGTGTTGAATTCGCAGAGGAAGGTCTGGTGGAATACACGGATATTCAGGTTGTCTTTTCCTGAGCCGCCCCGGCGTCAGCTTCCCTCAGTCCTAAGTATTTGCGTAAACCCTCCGGAACAAACCACTCCAAGGCCGGAAACTCTTTAGTCAATTAGCAAGACTCGGGATAGCGCTCTGAGTTTTTTGCAGATTCAAATCCGCAAATGCCAGCATTATCTCTCTATCAACCCCAGAACATCAAAGATTTTGATAGCACTTGACAACTGAATGTCTTGCTTTTGCTGCTCAAAACGCGAGACCGTCGGTTGACTCACCTCCGCTATAGTGGCTAAGCGACGCTGGGAGATTTTTCGTTCCTTGCGCCGCTTTATTGCCTCTTTGACAAGTAAGTTCCAATTGAGTCGAATGTTCCGTTCCATCTTTTCTCCATTTGCTGATGCAGTTTGTCTTTGATGTCCTGGCCGACATTCTTCGAGCCATCAACAGCGCCGTGGGCTTTATTGAGACGGCTGGCGAAGTCGGAAACCGCCAGCATAACTGCTTTGTCGGGCAGGCCGAACAGCTTGCCCAGCCGGACTATGTTCTTCGGACCGATACTGCCGATTTTCATGTTCTCGGCCCCTGAAATCCCCAGTGCCAGTGTCTGGTATTCCGGGTAGCAGGCGGCGGCAACAAGATCATAGCAGGGCGCAAGGCGCAACCCGCTTTCTGTGTGCTCCATGGCGAAGTTTTTAAGATGCGCGTCCGTATTTCCCGTGAGAATACAGGCCATTACCCGGCGAAACAGGGTATCGCACTCTGCCCGCAGGCATATGTCGCCGTTTTGGATGATAAAATCGGCCATGTGCTCGTAGCAGGCCTCATATTTGTCCTCCGAGCGGTTGCCGAGCAACTGGTTAAATTCCTCGAAGTGAATTTGCTTGCCGTCTTCAGTCCTGTCAAACCGTTTGACGAGCAGGGACCTCTCAGCAACACCCTGAAGCGGCGCCAGGGTCATCTCCGCAACGGCATCTTCCTTGAGGAGCACCGCGCACGCCTGCGTAGTTACATACTCAAGTCCGAGAATATCGTGCAGCGTGGGGGACGGGAGCTTAGCTATATAGGTTGCCCGCTCTCCACGTTTTACAGGGCGAAACACACGGCCTTCCTTTATTGCGCCCAGTTTTGGCTGGACCCCGGAAAGAGACGCCCTTGCCGAAAGCGCCGCAATGTTTTCCGGGTCGCCGTGATCGATTTTAATCTCCCCGGCAGGGTCTGGGTCAATGACGCTTACGGCACCGGCAAGGTCGGTGCCGAAGGCAAGTAACAGCTCGAAACGATCGTCCTTTCGCAGATCGAGTGCGCGCATCTGCGCATTCTTAAGCCAGCCCTCCGCACATAGATTATCAAAGAAAGGGTGCAATCCATATTCGCTTAAATGAGGCTCGGCCCGAAGCGAAAGAGTGTAGGAAATAGCGGGAAAGGGGCTTTGCAAATAGCTTTCGTCGTAGGTAAATACGCATCGGCCTCCGGCCTCCTGCGACAGAATGCCAGCGAAAGTATCCTTGTAATATACGTTACCCCAGAGATTAGTTGCCATTGATTCAATCCGTCTAATTGTTTGCTGGTAGTATTAAATGCTATAAAATATATTTTGTCAAATATAGGTATTGTAAGATTCTAATGAAATAAGATTGATCAAATAATTCGCGGAAAACATAAAATCTCCATTAGCTTCAATCGCATCCTTCCTAGCGCAATTGCATCACCGCTTCATCTTTATTCATCCGTTTGACGACGGTAACGCATAGTACGCCTGCTGCTAAATTACATCTTGATGCGTTTCGGATACCCGCCTTTCGTGATTGAAAACAGGGACAAGAAAACCTGTTTTGCCGACCTGCAGAAGACTGACTTGGGGGACATGGACGATCTTGCCGCTTATCTCGGCAAAACCTTTAGTTCTAATACTTGCGCAAGCTCTCCAGAACAAACCATTCCCTGGTATCGAACCCAAGCGGATATAGCCTTACATTATTAAACCTTCTGTGCACAACCACGGTGGATTTTCTCGCGAACAGAAACGTGTACGGTTGCTCTTCGTGAAGAATCCTTGAGAACTCCTCATATTTTTTAATCCGCTCCGGCCTTGAGAACTCCTCTCTCGCCTCCTCAATCAGAACATCCGCGCGGGGGTTTTTGAATCCCACGAAATTCGAGCCCTCTTCGGCTTGGGAAGAATGCCAGAGCTGGTAGGGGTCGCTTTCCACCCCTAGGCTCCACCCCAGGGTCACGGCATCGAATTTTCGCTCGGTTATGCTCTGGATGAAAACCGCCCACTCTATCTTTCTTATGCTCATCTCTATGCCGGAACGGGAGAGCTCCTCCTTCAGTATGGTCGCTATCTTCTCACCGGTTTCAGAACCCGTGGGCAGGAGAAACTCGAAACGGAAAGAAACGCCGTCCTTGTCCCTTATTCCGTCACCATCGCTGTCGCGCCACCCCGCCTCGTCAAGAAGCGCCTTGGCCCTCTTCGGATCATAGGCGTACGGTTTTACGTCCTTTGGGTACTCGGGACTGTTAACGTAAAAAGTCGTGGTCACTATCTCTCCCAGGCCCAGGAGAATTTCTCTCAGGATGGTTTCCCTGTCGACAAAATGGGTCATCGCCCGCCTCACCCTCTTATCGCTGAAAAAGGGTTTCCTCGAATTCCAGCCTATGTAGTTGTAGCCCGGGGTAGTGTAAGAAGCCCTGTAGAACTTTTTCCGAAACGGTTTCCCGCAGCTCTGCTTTGACCACTGAAGCGGAAGAAGACCCCCATAGTCAAGCTCCTGCTTTTTCAGGAGATGAAGCTTCACCGTGGGGTCAAGCACTACCTTGTAGACCACTTCACTGAGCCAAGCGGGCTCGCCCCAGTAATCGGGGTTTCTCCTGACCCTGATCTCCCTTCCGGTCTCCCAGTGCTCAAAGACGTAGGGTCCGGTTCCGACGGGTCTCCTGCCTGCGGGGTTCGTGTTGAAATCCCCTTTCGCGAACAGGTGCTTCGGCACTATGGGAATTCCGCCGCAGAACTCAAAAGAGCGGAAGTAGGGTTTTCCGTACTCGCATCTTACAGTATGGGAGTCAATCTTGGTGTAGGACTTTACGTCCTGGTAGTAGCTTTGGAGGTGGGCGGCGGCTACTTTGGGGTTTCTTATGGATTCATA
>JAPOYE010000041.1 GCA_026706695.1 Candidatus Dadabacteria bacterium
TCACCGTGCTGCGTTTAACAAGCTTGTATAAAACAGTTAGAATCACAGGTCCCAAAGTATACCACGGGTTTAAGCGATTTATATCACGGGAAAACCTTATGCATTGCGCGAGAATTTGGCTGACGCTTATTTTTTCAGTTTGCTTCTTCTTTCCCTTTCATCTTGAGGGAAGCCAAGTGAATCTCAGGACTCCTCACGGTTTTGAATTCGGGATTTCTAAAAAAGACGCACTTAATCTGATCGAATCTTCCAAACTCAAGGTTATTTCTGACCGCGAGTACTCAAACGATCTACGAAAAGTCGTTCTGGACGGTTCCTTGTCCGGAGTTGCTCTTGACCCGCCGCCCGACCATGAAACCCGGCTTGAATTTTATAAAGACAATCTTATGTCAAGTTCCATCTTATTCAGTTTTGAGGATGAGAACCGTTTTGCATTCGCAAAAAGCGAACTTGTCGGTGATCTCGCTAATATTCTCGGCGACGCTTTCGAGCGGGAGAAAATGTTCTCTTACGAGGTTCTGTCGTGGAATCTTTCGGACACAGTAGTACTCGCAAACGTGAACTCTAAAAAAAGAACAATAGAAATTGAATATATTCATAAACCTGTTCTGGAAAAAAAGACGGCGAAGGATCTGCGCCGCAAACGCAGGGAGGATCCAGGAGATCCTGCCAGGCAGATGTTTATTGATAGTAACTTTTCAGCGCAGAAAAAGCGCTAGCCCGCAAAAACAATGGTTTTTCCCTTGGGTCTTGCGACCTGCCGCGAGTAAAAAAACCGGATTAGTTGAATTTGAGAGCGCGTCTATACTGACACAGCACGAGAAAGCGACGCGGTCCTCCCTATTTTTCTTTTTGCGTTTTACGAAGGTCTTCCGTAAAGATTCAGAAGTGTTCCTATGTGGAAAGCCAGGGCTACGTATATACCGCAGAGAAAAAGCTTCTGATAGTCGGCAAGGTACTTGTTTACTAGGAATATAAGCGAGAGAAGCAGCAAGAACCACCCTATGGTTTCCAAAATTAGATGCGCAAGCCTCTGTACCGGCACTTCAGAACTCCCGCTGGCCCTTGATCTGAAAACCTCCGGTAACTGCATGAAAACAAGAGAGAAGAAAGTCCCCAGTATATATGTACCGGCGAAAAATCCGACCAGAACAAACAGAATGAGCAACAAAAGCTCCATGGTTAAACGACCTCGGTAAAAATAATATCATATTGCCGTATTATTATGTATAAGCGGTCTTGTTTTTTTCCGCTATACATGCGAATTGTTGCTTCTTAGGCGGTGTGGGCCCGGCAATTTTGTCAATTGTCTCTTGGTCCGGAATCGCTATGCATGTGGTTTTACGCGTACGGACGGTTATCGTTGACTCTTGTACAATTAAAGTGTCTACGTCTGTTTCTAACCTGTCGGTTTTTTCGGTTTGTTCTTGTTAAAGTCGGTTTGTCCTTGTTAACATTAATGGAAATGGATAGCCCTATATCTTCTTTTTCTGACCGCAACTATAGCAGCAACTTCCCGCGCGAATTCCTTTGCATACCTCAAAGCGTCGCTCTTTTGCTTTCGGGACTTTTTCTTCTCGTGCTTTTTCCCTTGGCTTTGGATGTTAGAGCCGAGGAAGCGGAGAAGGACGAAACGGTTTTTATCTCCGGGATCAAGATAAAGGGGCTAGAAGACATAGAACTCGAGAGAATAAAGGACTCCATGATAACTCCTTTTCCCTTAAGGAGGCCTTGGAGAAAACGTCCGGAATTCAACGAGCAGTTCCTTGAGGACGATATAAAAAGAATAGAGCAGGTTCTCAGGGAATATGGTTATTACGGTTCCACGGTAACCCATACCTTAGATTTCCGGGATGGAAACCGAAAAGTGGATATAGAAATAAGGGTGGAGCAAGGGGACCCTGTAATAGTGAAGACTTTGAACATAGCAGTTCTTGGTAACCACCCGGACGATTACGTCTCCGATGTCGCCGAGGGAATCCTCTTGGAAGAGGGGAAACCTTTTTCCCAGATAAGCTACCAGAAGTCAAAAGTCCTTATCACGGAGTTGTTTTCCGATAGGGGTTATCCTCTGGCGGATGTAAAATCCGAAGCGATTGTGAGCCTGAGGAGCAGAGAGGTTAATGTTGAATTCACCATCGATCCGGGACAGGAATATTATTTCGGCGACGTGATATTCAGGGGAAATTCCGATATTGCCACCAGACTTCTCGAGCGGGAGATAGAGTACGAGCAAGGGGACCTGTTTTCTCTCAAAGAGACTCAGAAATCGCGGGCGAACATTTTTGAAACCGGACTTTTCAATTCCGTTATAGTGGATACTGAATACGACGAGCGGAACTTCGAGGTTCGGACTATATACAGCGTTACTGAAAGGAAACTCGGAACGATAAAGCTTGGAGTTGGATACGCCACGGAGGACAATCTAAGGGCACAGTTATCTTGGAGCCAGAGGAATTTTTTCGACGGCGGAAGGACCCTGCAGGTTACTTCCAGTTATTCATCCCTGACACGGGGTTTACTGGCCAGACTTGATCAGCCTCACTTAGTCGGCAGAAATTCCAGTCTTGCTTTTTTGCTTGACGTGAGAAGGGATGATTTCCCGGGCTATGAGGGCTTGAGTTTCGATTTCAACAGTACTTTGTCCAAGGAGTTTTTTGATTATCTCACACTTTTCAGTTCCCTGAACGTCGTATTTGCGGATATAGATTCTCAGGTGGTAAGAACGCCGATTGAGAGTGCCCGCGACAGCGTCTTCCTGACGGTTGTTGATCTGGGAGTTGAGTATGACCTGACCGACAGCCTTATAAATCCTACCAGTGGAATGCGGCTGTTTTTCTTCATGGAAAGACCGATTCAGACCACTAGCTCCGCCCGCACCGATTACCTGAAGTTTCTGGCCGAGTTAAGATACTACAAGAGTGTTTCCGGGATCGTTCTGGGAAAAAGGGCGACGATTGGAAATATAAGCACACTTGGGGGGACTGACCCGCTTGACGTGCCGATCTTCAAAAGGTTCTTCGCCGGAGGCAGTGCAAGCATGAGGGGTTATTCATTTCAGCATCTGAGTCCGCTTAATTCGGATCGGGATCCTCTTGGGGGCAACTCTATGATCATTGGCAACGCTGAAGCCCGCTTCGGGCTTTTTAACAAGCTTGGAGCGGTAATTTTCTTCGATTACGGAAATGTTTATTCAAAAAGTTTCGGTTTCAGTGCTTCCAACCTGAAGTACGCAGCCGGTGCCGGATTGAGATACCATACGATTATCGGGCCGGTCAGGGCGGATTTCGGCTATCTTCTAAACCCCGAGGATGAGGAAAGAGACGACAGATTCAAGATTTTTATAAGCATAGGGCAGGCTTTTTAGTAGCCGTGGGCGTCCTGAAGAAGCTTCCTAACTCCCCTTGCCGCCTGAGTTATCCTGTTTTCGTTCTCAACAAGCGCAAGTCTTACGAACCCTTCTCCGTAGTTTCCGAATCCCACTCCGGGGGATACGGCGACTTTTGATTTCTCTATAAGAAGTTTCGAGAATTCAAGCGACCCCATTTCCGCAAACTCTTCAGGTATCTGTGCCCATACGAACATGGTGGCTTTCGGTTTTGGGATTTCCCATCCGGCCCTTGCGAATGATTCGATCAGTTTGTCTCTTCTGGACCTGTAGGTTTCCCTTATGCGCTCTACAGGTTCCTGAGGTCCGTTGAGAGCGGTAATTGCGGCTATCTGGATCGGCTGGAATATTCCGTAGTCAAGGTAACTTTTTATCCTTTTGAGCGCGGAAACGATTTCTGGATTTCCCACCATGAAGCCTACTCTCCAGCCGGGCATGCTGTAGGTTTTGGAAAGTGAATAGAATTCCACCGCAACGTCTTTGGCTCCCTTTACCTGCATTATGCTCGGGGCCTTGTATCCGTCGTAACACAGTTCTGCGTAAACCAGATCATGCACTACTATAAGACCCGTTTCATGTGCCAGATCACAGACTTTCTCGAAGAAATCAAGGTCCATGACTTGTGTTGTCGGGTTGTTGGGGAATGAAAGGATAAGTACTTTGGGTTTTGGCCACACTTCCTTTATCGCTTTTTCTATTGACTGTATCAAGTCTTCTTTCTTCCCCATGGGACAACTGTGAGTGTCTCCTCTTGCTATGATTACGGAGTAGCTATGTATCGGGTAGGAGGGATTTGGAACTATCGCCATATCTCCTGGGGAGAGTATGGAGACCATTAAATGCGATATGCCTTCTTTTGATCCTATCGTGACGACAGCTTCAGAATCCGGGTCAAGGTCAACATCGTAATTTCTTCTGTACCAGTCGGTTATGGCCAGACGAAGTTTGGGCAGTCCGGCGGAAGCGGAGTATCTGTGGTTTCTGGGTTCACTTACTGCCTCGCGCAGTTTCTCCACTATGTGGTCCGGCGTTGCCTGATCAGGATTCCCCATGCCGAGGTCGATTATATCCTCTCCTCTGGCGCGCGCTTTGTGTTTAAGTTCGTTGACTACGCCTAGCACGTAAGGGGGAAGTCGGTTTATCAGGGAAAAATTATAATCCGGCCGGTTCATCGTATCTGCCTGTTTTTTGGTGGCACTATTTTATTATAACCGCTCATAAACTCAAGACTGCGGGCGGTAAAACGGGTATTTCCGGCATGTCGGTGTCTGCGAGGGAATCCGTTATGGTAAAATAGAACCTTATGATCTGGGTCAGATTCGCCGTTTTGATTGCGTTTTTTGCGGTCGGTTGCTCTTTTTCTTCAGGTTCCCCGAAGTGGGAAAGTCGGGATTTTCAGCGGCCCAGATCGACGGATACCGTACAGTACGGCAAGGCTTCCTGGTACGGGGACAAGGAACATGGCAAGAGGTCCGCAAGTGGCGAGGTATTCAATAGAAATGCCTATACCGCGGCGCACAAGGAGCTTCCTTTTGGTACCGTCGTGCGTGTTACCAATCGCGAGAATGGCAGGCAGGTAAGGGTCAGGATAAATGACAGGGGTCCTTACATAGGGGGCAGGGTGATAGATCTCTCATACGCGGCCGCGAAATCCATCGGACTTGTTAAAAGCGGTGTTGCGGAGGTGAAAATAGAAGTGCTGTCGACGCCCTCTGAAAGGTCAGAAAGCCTTTTTGTCTCCCTCTACACAGTCCAAGCCGGCTCTTTTCGAAGCAAGGCGGCGGCCAATGAACTCAAAAGAAAGCTCTCGCGTGTCACGGATGAGGATGTGAGGGTGGAATCTTTTGCCTTTGAGGGGGATACTTATTACAGGGTGAGGGTTGGCAGATTCAAGAAAAGGAAAGACGCCGAGATGCTTCGCGTAGTTTTGAGGAAGCGGGGATACTCAGCCAGAATATACGTTGAGTGATCCCCTTGCGGTTTCGAAAAAGAAATAGAGTCGAATAATGAAGAAGCTGAGAACAACTGATTTTCGTAAGATGAAGGAGCAGGGTGAGAAAATCGCCATGATAACGGCGTACGATGCTACCATTGCCGCGATAGTGGACGCAGCGGGAGTAGATGTGGTTCTGGTTGGGGATTCTCTAGGCAATGTGGTTCAGGGTCTTGAAGATACGCTTTCCGTTACGCTGGATGAAATGATTTATCACACGAAGATTGTTTCAAGAGGCGTGAACCGGGCTCATCTGTGCACGGATATGCCCTTTCTTTCCTATCAGAAATCTCCCGAAGATGCTATAGAGAGCGCCGGAAGACTTTTAAAGGAAGGGAGGGCTGAGTCGGTTAAGCTTGAGGTAAATGATGCATACGTCGATACCGTGTACCGCATCCAGAAAGCCGGGATTCCCGTTGTTGCTCATATAGGGCTTTGTCCGCAGTCTGTTCACGTAATGGGTGGTTACAAGGTACAGGGAAGTCTGCCGGGCGAGCGCGAAACGCTTTTGGGTCTCGCCAAGTCCTGTGAACAGGCGGGCGCTTTCATGGTGGTTATCGAAAGCGTTTTGTCTGAGGTGGCCAGAGATGTTACCAAGAGTCTAGGAATACCGACAGTTGGGATAGGGTCCGGGGGGGATTGCGACGGACAGGTGCTTGTTGTAAACGACATGATCGGCCTGACGCCGGAGCCACTCCCCAAGTTCGTCAAGAAATACGCGAAGGTTGCAAAGACAATCTCCGATTCAACAAAAAAATACGTGAAAGAGGTAAAAAAAGGGACTTTTCCTTCACAGGAGCAGTCTTATGGATAGTGCGGGGGTGCTTTCTGTGCTCAACTGCCCTTCCGACATGAAGAGTATTTCCGATGCTTGCAGGAAAGCGGGCAAGAAACTCGGCTTTGTTCCCACTATGGGGGCCCTGCACACAGGGCATATTACACTCGTGGAGGAATCGGTTAGAAGGGCGGACGTTACAGTCGCAAGTGTTTTTGTTAACCCCACGCAGTTCGGACCCGGTGAGGACTTTGATCGTTACGAAAGGGACTACGAAGGCGACGTGGAAAAACTCGCGCGTTGCGGCGTTAACTATCTGTTTTATCCGGATATAAGCGATATTTATCCTGACGGCTTTCAGACCACGGTTTCTGTGGGAAACCTTGGGGACTGCCTCTGCGGTCCTTTCAGGCCGGGGCATTTTGACGGGGTAGCGACGGTTGTGCTTAAGCTGTTTAACATTGTCCGTCCGGATTTTGCGGTGTTTGGAAGAAAGGACTACCAGCAGCTTAAGATTGTTCAGAAGATGGTACGGGATTTTGATATGGACATCGAGATAGTGGAAATGCCTATAGTACGGGAACCTGACGGACTTGCCATGAGTTCAAGAAACGCTTACCTCAGCGCGGAGCAGAGAATCAGGGCGGCTTCGGTGAGCAAAGCCCTGCGAGAGATCGGAAAGAAGTTCAAAAGCGGTTGCGATGACTGCAAAATTCTGCTTGCCGAGGCAGATAGGGTATTGCGTATGGCTCAAATTAATGATATTGATTATATTGAGATAAGAGACCCTGAAACCCTAGAGCTCCGGCACAGAGCCGTGGAGGGTGACTTGGTGGCGTTGGCTGTGAGGCTGGACGATACCAGGCTTATCGATAATATTGTGCTTTAAGAGGTTGGTAATGCAGAGAGTACTTCTTAAATCCAAACTACACAGAGTTACGGTAACTGATGCCGAGTTGGATTATGAAGGGAGTCTTACGCTTGATAGAAATCTCATGGACGCGGCGGATCTGTTTCCCTATGAAGAGGTTCACATTTTCAATCTGACCAATGGCCACCGTTTTTCAACCTACGTGATTGAAGGCGCGAGAGGTTCGAACATAGTTTGTGTAAACGGTGCGGCGGCGCATCTTGCGAGAAAAGGCGATTGCTTGATAATAGCGGATTTTGCAATCTATGATGAAGAACAGAGCCAAACACACAGACCCAAGCTTATATACGTTGATGAGATGAACAATATAATCAGCATAAAATCTGGAATTAACGGTCTTAAACTTGCGACCGATGGGTGACTTCCCTCTGTTTCAGCCAAAACCCGCGTAAGACTTGCGGATTAAAGCCCTGTTTGACATACCTAGCTCCTATAGTTACATTAGCTCCCGGAGGATGTTGAAGAATAAGGCGTTATTCCTCATGTTTTTCGCCGGGGTTATCGTCTGCTTTTCTTGATTCCGCGGGTGTATGATTTCTATTTAAAAAATCTGACTTATGAAAGCTATAATACTTGCAGCGGGTAGGGGAACTAGACTATATCCCTACACTCACGACAAGCCCAAGTGTCTTCTTGATATTGGGAATATATCCATACTTGAACACCAGATAAACCTTATAAGGGACTGCGGCATAAACGAAGTTGTGATCGTCGTGGGTTTTGGTTTTGAGAGAGTGGAGGATTTCCTAAGGAATTATGATGGCCTGGGAATGAGAATCAACACCCTTTACAACCCTTTCTATCAATCTACAAACAGCCTTGTGTCTCTCTGGATAGCCAGGAGCGAATTTGACGAAGATTTAGTGGTCATGAACGGAGACGATGTGTACGAGATAGGTGTTCTGGACAAGGCGCTTGCAGTCAGGGATGAAAAAATCTGTCTTCCCATAAAAAAGAGATCTCGATATGAAAGGGAGGACATGAAAGTTGTTGTCAACGACAGCAGAATCACAAAGATAAGCAAGGAGATATCAAACGCCGAGACCTCCGCCGAATCAGTCGGCATAAGAGTGTTCAGGGATACGGGTGTTGAACTGCTCAAGAGGGCGGTTGAGGAAGAGATGAGGAATCCCGATGCCGAAGGCAAATGGTACATTTCCTCAATACACAGGCTTATAAGCAAGGGGTATAAAATCAAGCCCCTCGATATAGGCGAACTTTACTGGATGGATGTCGACTGTCCACTAGATCTTTTCAGGGCGAGAAAACAGGCTGACAGATTCTTGAAAAAGGAATACCGTGCCCCAAGTCTTCTGAGAGTTGTTGACTCCTACGAATAATCTGCCATGAAAGACGCTATTGTACTTTGTTCTGGCACAGGAACAAATGGCGAGGATCTATCCAAATTCCCAAGCAAATCGATAGCGCAAGTCCCTCAACTCAAAAGAATTATAATAAATTGTCAACGTGCCGGAACTGAGCAGTTTCATATAATTACCGACAACGCGGGTCTTCTAAAAAACCTTCTTATTGATGACCCGAGAATCACATCGGATATAAACTGGGTCCCACCTGGAGGGTCGCTGTCGATAAATTCGGGCAGGGTTCTTATTTTAGAATCCTCTCTGGTTGTCACGAACTCCAATTCCCTTGAAAAATTCGTTCGTGATTCATCTGATTGCCGCGAGGATGAGTTTTCTGTGCTTGTTCAGCAGGACGCTGATCCTGTTGTTGGCATGGACAGGGAAACCGGTTACGTAACCAAGTATTTCGGTGGAGGAAGCAGCGTCTTTGGCGCTTTCTCCGTAAACTTCACAGAAGTCCCATCTGTGCTTTCGGCTGCCGGGCTCAATACTTGGCTTGGTGACGAGGCCACCCGGAACCGTATGAGAATCTTCAGTGCCGACAGTGGGTACTGGTATCGCCTTTCGGATACCAAAGAATCCCGAAAAGAAGCGGAAAGAATCATTTTTTCTCACGTAGGTAAAACGGCTACCGGATGGATAGCCAGAAATATAAACGGCCGGATGTCTCTTCCTTTGAGCAAGCTCCTGATAAGAACATCTCTTACGCCTAACGCTGTTAGCGTTCTGATTAACCTGATAGGGGTGCTCTGCGGGCCGCTTTACGCCCTTGGTCATCCGGTGCTCGGTGCTCTTTTCATGCAGGCGGCAACTGTTTTGGACAGGTGTGACGGAGAAGTTGCGAGAATAAAGCTTATGGAGACAAAAAAAGGGCAGTGGGTTGATACCATAAGTGACCAGTTCACGGTGCTTTCCTTCCTGATCGGAGTTCCTGTTGGATATTATCTTCAGACCGGAAGCACCGTTGCGGTGATCCTCGGAAGCTATAATATCATCATCTTCATCCTGTTTCTTATATGGTCGTTTTACTTTCTGATAAAGTACACGGATTCCGGCAGCCTAGTTGCGTACTTTGAAGTCGACAAGCATATCAATCCCGAGGAACTTTCCCTCCTAAGGAAACTGCTTGCCCGTCTTCGCTTTTTGGGGAGGAGAAATTATTATTCGGCCGGATTAGTTCTCATAGCTATAATCGGAGGAAACTCCCTAGTTCTTTTCGCTACGTCTTTTACTCTTACCCTCTTTTTGATACACCAGCTTGAAGACGTTATAAGAATTCTCCGTATCGGAAAACCCAAGGAAGTTCTTCAAAAAGAAACGGAACAGGGCTAAGCCGGCAACACCTGCTGGTTGCCAAACAGGGTCGCGGAACATCTTAAGATGCTACCGCGGCAGCTACTTGGGGTTTCTGTGGAATTTTATCAGGCAGAAAGAGAGAAGACTCAAGACGCTTGCCCAAGAGATAAACATGAAGAGTGCAGCGGCGAAATCCATTATCTTTCCCTCCTACCGGCAATATAAACCATAGCTAAAAGGAAAACAAACAACCCTGCAATATAAAGCCTAGCAAACCAGATATTCCAGCTAGTCTCTCCGATTATCGAAGGCAGACTGCTGTATCCCCACCACGACATGAGAATCAGAAGGAAAAACGGCGTCAGATATTTTAGGATGTAGTAAAAAACCCGCGGCGCCTTTATAAATCCCCCCGAGTTTATTTCATTCCAAGCTTTATCGGCCCCGAATACCCACATGAACATTACAATTTCAATGAATCCGAATACGACGAGCATTATGGTGCCGGCCCAGAAATCCCATTCGTCAAGGACCTGGCTTATCAGTATCACCGGCAGCACGCTTACAATTATTATCAGCATAGTGTATACGACAGCTCTTTCTCTCGAGATGCCGAACTCATCCTGAAGGAAGGTTACTACGGGATATGCTATAGCTACGGACGAGGTCATGCCGGCGAAAAACAGGAGAAAAAACCACAAGAATCCGAAGATTCTGCCCGCCTCAACTCCTCCTAGGCTTCCCGAAATGCTGCTGAACACTGCGGGGAGGCTTACGAATCCCAAGCTGAATGCACCTGATTGCGCTACGGTGACCACACTTGCGACTCCGAAGAACGCCACTGCAGCCGGAATGGCTATCGAGCCCCCGAGAATCACCTCCACTGTCTCGTTAAGAGTTGCTGAAGTCAGGCCGCTTAGGGTTACGTCATCATCGATCTTTATGTAGGATGCGTACGCAACTATTGCTCCGAAAGCCAGACTCAGCGTAAAGAAAATCTGCCCGGCCGCCGCTATCCATACTTTCGGGTTCTTAAGGGCTTCAAAGTCGGGATTCCAGAGAAAGTTAAGCCCCTCTATCGCGGTTCCGTAATCAGTCTTGAGCGTCAGAGTTTTTACTACGAGTATTATCGCCAGGACAAACAGCATGGGGAGGGCATACTTGACGAATATCTCTATGCCTCCCGATATTCCTCTTAGCATGATGTAGAAATTTGCACTGATTGTGATTACAAAGGCGGTAATAGCCATCTTGGAAGGGGTGAGGAACACCCCGTCTCCCGCACCGAGATAATCGGCAAGAAAGCTGCTGTAGGGTTTTACGTACTCCGCGGCGTTTGAAACCGACCCCGGATCGAGACTGGGATTGCTTCCTAGGAGAAAATGCAGAGCGTATCCCAAGGTCCAGGATTCAATGTAAACGTAGTAAATTGTTACGACAAGGGGTATCCAGAGTCCTATAACGCCAAGGGTTCTGGAAATGGGGCTTTTCCAGAAAAGATTGAATATTGCAGGGGTTGTTCCGTGCCCGCGAGACCCTCCATACCTTCCCATTCCCCATTCCATCCACATGATCGGAATCCCTATCAGGATAAATGCTATGAAATAGGGGATCATAAAAGCGCCGCCGCCGTTTTCCGCGGCCTGCGTTGGAAATCTAAGAAAGTTGCCGAGGCCTATGGCGTTGCCCGCCATGGCTAATATAAGGCCTGTCTTGGTCGCCCAGGCATCCCTATTGTTAGAGCCTTTTTTCATCTCGGAAGGGTCACAATTAAGAAAGCTATATTATCACCGAGGCGGGGAATATGACAAGATAATAGTCCCCAATTGCTGACAACAACTGGTATTGACAAAAGGAATAATAATTTTATCTTAATTCACCCTAAAAATTTTAGACTTTGATTACCGGAGGAGTCAACATGCCCAGAGTAAAAAAGGAGAAACCTGAAAAAAAGACCTTGAAGGAAAGTTCTTCTGCGGCGACCGGAACAAAAGCTAAGTCGAGGAGAACCAACCCCAGAAAATATACAAAGAAGTTCCTTAACCAGATGACTGCCATGCTTAAAGAGATGAGAAAGGAACTACTTAAAGATGTAACCCGATCAATGAAAGAGGAATCGGATCATCTGCGTTTCAATGTCGGAGATTTTTATGATCACGCATCCGAAGACAGGCAGAGAGAACTTGCCCTTACTCTTTCGAACAGGGAGCGCAGCAAACTGCATCAGATAGATGATGCTCTAAAGAGGATTGAAAACGGGGAATATGGTTTCTGCGAGGTTACAGGGGAAAAAATAGGCGAAGAGAGGCTGATGGTCATGCCCTTTACGAAACTGAGCGTCGAAGCCCAAGAGGAAATCGAAAGGGGAAATTACTGATCTTTCTTTTTAAGTCTGCCGAGAGATTTAGTATAGGGTTTTTTAAACAGTCCGACTTCAGTTATCAGGCATTCGATATTTTCGGCCGGTGTAATGTCAAAAGCGGGATTGATTGCGGTTACTTCCGCACTTATTCTTTTCCCGTCTATGTGCGTTACTTCTTCGGGTTCCCTTTGCTCAATTATAATGTCCTCTCCGCTTAAGCATTCGGTATCTATGGTTGAAGTGGGGGCCGCTACGTAAAAGGGAATGCCGTGATGCTTGGCCAGGACGGAGAGGGAATAGGTTCCTATCTTGTTTGCCGTATCTCCATTTGAAGCTACCCTGTCAGCCCCGACCACGACTGAATTCACTATCCCCTTACTCATCAGATGCCCGGCCATGCTGTCGGTTATCAAACGGACCGGGATTCCATCCCGCTCAAGCTCCCACGTAGTGAGCCTCGCTCCTTGGAGGACAGGTCTTGTCTCTGATGATATTACGCTTATATTCTTGCCTTGGTTAAAGGCTGACCTTATTACCCCTAGAGCTGTTCCATAACCGGCGGTGGCGAGTCCTCCGGCGTTGCAGTGCGTGAGTATGACAGAGTTTTCTCTTATGAGTTTGGATCCGTTTTCCCCGATCTGCATGCATGTCTCAATGTCTTCTTTCTGTATATTGATCGCCTCGGTTATGAGAAGGTTTTTTATCTCTTCAATTTCTTTGCCTCTGCACTTGGAAATCAGTCTGTTCATTCTGGCGATGGCCCAAAACAGATTTACGGCTGTCGGTCGCGTCAGGGCCAGATGATCCGATATGGCTTTCAAGCGCTCTTCGAAATTTTCATAGGAGCAATCGTTTCCGATACCCGCGGCTCCGAGAGCCATTCCCATGGCGGCCGCTATTCCTATCGCCGGGGCTCCCCTGATAACCAGTTTCCTTATACATTCGGCCACCTCTTCAAAAGTAGTGCATTCAACGTAGACTTCCTCTCCCGGAAGCTTTCTCTGGTCGATCATTAAGACCCTGTCGTCTTTCCATTCTATAGTTTTAAA